>DASWSC010000280.1:0-19430 GCA_036402855.1 Candidatus Elarobacter sp.
CTTCGGCGCCGCGCTGGCGCTCGAGCGGAATCCCGACGCCGCAGCCGCGATCCGCGACGCGGGCTACGAGGTCTGCTCGCACGGCTGGCGCTGGATCGGCTTCCAGAACATGGAAGAGGACGAAGAGCGCGCGCAGATGAGGCGCGCCGTCGAGTCGATCGAGCGGACGACCGGGACGCGGCCGTACGGATGGTATTGCCGCTACGCTCCGTCGATCAACACGCGGCGGCTGGTCGTCGAAGAGGGCGGTTTCCTCTACGACTCGGATGCGTACAACGACGACCTGCCGTACTGGACGCGGGCCGGCGGGAAGCCGCACCTGGTGATTCCCTACACGCTCGACAACAACGACATGAAGTTCTCCGTGCCGCCGGGGTTCACGTCGGGCGAGGGATTCTTCCGGTACTTGAAGGATGCGTTCGACGTGCTGTACCGCGAGGGCGAGACGTCGCCGAAGATGATGTCGGTCGGCCTCCACACGCGGCTCGCCGGACGGCCGGGCCGCGCCGCCGCGCTCGAGCGGTTTCTCGATTACCTCAAGCAGCACGACGACGTGTGGATCTGCCGGCGCATCGACATCGCGCGGCACTGGATCGCGCACCATCCCGCGCCGGCGTGATGCCGGACGCGATGCGGCTCCCCAAGGCCGAGCTCCATCTCCACATCGAAGGGACCTTCGAGCCGGAGCTGGTCTTCGCGCTGGCGGAGCGGAACCGCGTCGCGGTCCCGTGGCCGGACGTCGAGGCGCTGCGGCGCGCGTACGAGTTCACCGACCTGCAGTCGTTCCTGAACCTGTACTACGCGGCGATGAACGTGCTGCGCACCGAGGCCGACTTCGCGGAGCTGGCCGCGGGGTATTTCGAGCGCGCGCGCGAGCAAGGCGTCGTTCACGCGGAGATCTTCTTCGATCCGCAGGCGCACACGGGGCGCGGCGTCGCGTTCCGGACCGTCATCGACGGGCTCTGGTCGGTGGTGCGCGAGAGCGAGCGCCGCTACGGGATCAGCTCGAAGCTGATCATGTGCTTCCTGCGCGACCAGAGCGCCGAGTCGGCGCTGGAGACGCTCGATGAGGCGCTGCCGTTCGGCGACCGGATCGTCGCGGTGGGGCTCGACTCGGCAGAGGTCGGAAACCCGCCGCGCACGTTTCGCACCGTCTTCGAGCGCGCGCTCGCCGAAGGCTGGAAGACGGTCGCGCACGCCGGCGAGGAAGGGCCGCCGGAGTACGTCTGGGAGGCGCTGGATCTGCTCAAGGTCTCGCGCGTCGATCACGGCGTCCGCAGCCTCGAGGACGCGCGGTTGGTCGCGCGCTTGCGCGAGGAGCGCATCCCGCTGACCGTGTGCCCGCTCTCGAACGTGAAGCTGCGCGTCGTGGACGCGTTGCGCGACCACCCGCTCCGGCGGATGCTCGCGGAGGGTCTCGTCGCGACGGTGAACTCCGACGATCCGGCCTACTTCGGAGGCTACGCCGGCGACAACTTCGCCGCCGTTCAGGACGCGCTGGCGCTCCCGCACGACGCGCTGGTGACGCTGGCGCGAAACAGCTTCGAGGCGTCGTTCATCGCGTCCGACCTGCGCGCGACGTACCTGCGCCGCATCGAGACGACCCCGGCGGTGCGCGAAGCGTGACGCTGCACGCGCGTCTGGCCGAGCTCGCCACGCTCGGCGCGACCGCCGGCGGGATCGATCGCGCGCTGTTCACCGATGCCGAGCACGCCGCTCGCGAGCGGTTCGTCGCGTGGGCGCGCGCGGACGGCCTGCACGTCGAGCAGGATCGCGTCGGGAACGTCTTCGCGCGGCTCGGCGATTTCGACGTCGCCCCGGTTCAGTCCGGCTCCCACCTGGACACGGTGCGCGACGGAGGGGCGTACGACGGCGCCTACGGCGTCGTCGGCGGACTCGAGGCTTTGCGCCGGATCGCGGCGTCGGGGACCGCACCGGGCAGGCCGCTCGAAGTCGTCGCATGGGCGGGAGAAGAGGGGAGCCGTTTCCCGCTCGGGTGTCTGGGCAGCTCGGTCTACGCCGGACTGACGCCCTACGACGACGTCGCCGCGCTGGTCGGTGACGACGGCGCGACGTTCGCCTCGGCGCTGCACGGGCCGGCCGGCCTGCTCGCGGGCGTCTACGTTCGCGACGCGTTCCCGCCGCCGGCCGCGTACGTCGAGCTGCACATCGAGCAGGGTCCCGTCATGGAGCGCCGCGGCGCGCGGCTCGGGATCGTGACCGCGATCGCCGGGCAGCGCCGCTTTCGCGTGGTCGTCGACGGCGTCGCCGGACACGCCGGTACGATCCCGATGAGCATCCGCGCCGACGCGCTGTGCGCGGCCGGCGAGATGGTCCTCGCGGTCGAGCGCGCCGCCGTCGACGTGGGCGAGACCGTCGCGACGGTCGGGCATCTGGTCGTCGAGCCGAACCAGACGAACATCGTTCCGGGTCGCGTCGTCTTCCGCATCGACCTGCGCTCGGTCGAGGACGCGCGGCTCGACCAGGCGGAGCGCGTCATCCGGACGCGTGCGGCGGAGATCGCCGCGCGGCGCGGCGTCGGTGAGGCGATCGAGACGATCGAAGCGCGCTCGGCGGTTCCGATGGAGGCGCGGATGCGGCGGCTGGTCGAGAACGCGTGCCTCGAACGCGACGCGCACGCGATCAGCATCCCGAGCGGTGCGGGACACGACGCGATGTGCGTGGCGCACGTCGCGCCGACCGCGATGATCTTCGTGCCGAGCATCGGCGGACGAAGCCATGTCGGCGACGAGCGCACCGCACCGGCCGACCTGGAGCTCGGCGTCGAGGCGCTCGCAGCGACGCTGCTCGCCGCGGCGGCCGGCGAGATAGGAAGCACCGGCGCCGGCGGAGCAACGGATCGCTGATGCAGTTCTTCATCTGCGGCTCGGCTCTGAGCGGTCAGCCCGATCACGGCAACCTCGGCGCGGCGAGGTTCGTCCGCGAGGCGCGCACCAAGCCGCTCTACCGGTTGCACTCCGTCGACGACAAGCACCCCGGGGTCTACGAGGTCGGCGAGGGCGGCGTCGCGATCGCGGGGGAGGTGTACGAGCTCACGGATGAGCAGCACCGCGACCTGCTCGCCGGCGAGCCGCCGAACCTCTACGAAGCCCCGGTCGAGCTCGAAGACGGAAGCCGCGTCAACGCGATGATCTATCCGCGCGAGCTGATCGAGCAGCGGGGCTACGCCGACATCTCACAGCACGGCGGCTGGGCGGCGTACAAAGCCTCGCAGCGCTAAGTGCGCTCGGCCGGCCGCGGCTCGCCGAGCTCGAAACGCAGCAGCGGAACGACGCGCCCCGTCGCCGGCGAGATCATCTCGCCGGCGCGCTGCGCGCCGCAGTGCAGATAGAACGGCTCGGCGTTCGGATCGCTCTCGATCTCGAAGCTCCGATAGCCGGCGGACCGCGCCGTTTCGACGGCGTGGTTCCACAGCATCCGGCCCAGCCCGGTGCCGATGCGCCCCGGTTCGACCCACATGTCTTCGAGAAAGACCTCGCCCTCGCGCCGCTTGAAACCGTAGAAGCCCACCGCCGCGCCGTCCGAGGTCTCGGCGACGAAGACGAGGTCGTTGCCGAGGTACTCGCGCGGCGGCACGAGAGCCGGGCGAACGCGCTCCATGAACGCCGCGTCGTAGCCCCAGTGGCGTTTCGAGGCGACCGCCAGCCGTTCGAGCGCGGGCGCATCATCCGCGCGCGCACGGCGTATCGTGAACGGCTCAGCTCCCACGATACGTCGTATACCCCCACGGCGAGAGGAGCAGCGGAACGTGATAGCGGCCGTCGCCGGCGTCGATGCGAAACCGGATCGGGATCGCGTCGAAGAACGCCGTTGTCGCGTCGCGCGCGAAGTACTCCTTGACCGAGAAGAGGATCTCGTACGTTCCGGGCGCGAGCCCCGTCGCGAGCGGCGCGTCGGTTCGGCCGTCGGCGTTCGTGGTCGCGGTCGCGATGTGACGGCGGTGGCCCTCGTCGAGTGCGAACAGGCCGACCAGGATCCCCTGCGCCGGACGGCCGCGTGCCGTGTCGAGGACGTGCATAGAGACGGTCGAGCCCATCAGATCTTCGCTCCCGTGTCGATCCAGGCGCCGAGCGTCGCGCGCTCGGCGTCGGTCATGTGCGTCACGTTCCCCAACGGCATCGCGTGGGTGCGGACGGCCTGCTCCTCGATGCGCCGAGCGTTCGCGCGGATGTGCGCCGGCGTGTCGAGCAGCACGCCCTGCGGCGGCGCGGCGAAGCCCGGTTGCGTGGGCTTCGCCGCATGACAAGCGGCGCAGCGGCGCGCGACGATCGGTCCCGCGTCCGCGAAGCTCGCCGCGCTCGCGCCGCCGCCCGCAAGCGCGGGCTGCGAGCGCGGAGCGCTCACGAGCGCCGCCCCGGCGAGCAGCACGAGGCCGGCGAGCGGGAGCGCCACGACGTACCGGTGCTTGTGCGAGAGCACGAAGAACCGGCGCACCGCGACCCCGGCGGCCGAGACGATCGCGAGCACGAGCCAGCCGTTCGGCGAGCCGTACGTCACCGGATAGTGGTTGCTGATCATGATGAACAGCACCGGAAGCGTCAGGTACGTGTTGTGCACGGAGCGCATCTTGCCGAGCCGGCCGGGACGCGGGTCGGGCTCTTCGCCGGCGCGGATCTGCGCGAGCATCCGCTTCTGCCCGGGGATGACGACGAAGAACACGTTCGCCACCATGATCGTTCCGATGATCGCGCCGACGTGGATGTACGCGGCGCGCCCGCCGAAGACGTGGAAGAGCGCCCAGTCCGCGGCGAGCAGAAACGCGCTGACCGCCGTCCACAGCACGAGCGGGCGCGTCTCGAAGATCCGGCACAGCACGTCGTAGACGATCCACCCGGCGACGAGCGAGGCGACGCTGATCCCGATCGCCGCTGCGGGGGTGAGGTCGAGGACGCGCTTGTCGATCAAGTACGTCGAGGCGCCGGCCCAGTAGATGAGCGCCATCATCGCCATCCCGGTGAACCACGTCGAGTACGCCTCCCACTTGAACCAGTGGAGGTCTTCGGTGAGCGGCTCGCCGCGCGGACCGGTCATGTACTTCTGGTTGTGGTAGAAGCCGCCGCCGTGCACGGCCCACAGCTCGCCCGCCACCCCGCGACGAAGATCGTCCGGCTTCTCGGGCGCGGTGAGGCTGTCGTCGAGCCAGACGAAATAGAACGACGCGCCGATCCACGAGATGCCGGCGATCAGGTGCGCCCAGCGCGCGACCAGGTTGAGCCAGTCGAGGACGTACGATCCGTTCATGGGCTCAGGGCGTCTTCGAGCCGCAGCCGCGCGATCTTCGCGATCTCGGCCAGCGCGGTCGTGATCTCGAGGTCGCGTCCGTTCGCGGCGCGGCGTTCGAGCTGCGCGAGGATCGACGCCTTGTCGTGCTCGCGCGCGCAGATCACGAACGGAAACCCGAACCGCGCGCGGTACGCGGCGTTGGCGGCGTCGAAGCGCGCGCGCTCGTCCGCGGTGAGCCGGTCGAGGGCGGCGGCGGCCTGCTCCCCGCGCGAGGCGGCGGTGAGGCGCCCTTCGCGCGCGACCCGCCCGGCGAGGTCGGGATGCGCCGCGATCAAGGCGACTTGCCGATCGAGCGGGGCCGTGCGGACCGTATCGACCAGCGCGGCGTGCAGCGCGTCCAGCGACGCGAAGGGGCGTCGCTCCCATGAGGCGCTCGCGATCCACGGCGAGTCCTCGAAAGCGAAACCGATCGCCGCGACGAACGTGGCGCGATCCGCTGCGTTCAACGCGGCGAGGCTCGTCATCGCGGGATAGGTTCCATTCGCACGCTGCTTCTCCGTCACGCGACGATGGTCGCGACCTTCGACGACGCCGGCCGTGAGATCCCGGACGGCGCCGTGCTGCTGCGCGGAAACGTCGTCGAAGCGGTCGGGCCGACGCGCGAGCTCACGGCCGAAGCCGACGAGGTGGTCGACGCGCGCGGGCTCGTGCTGCTCCCCGGCCTGGTGTGCACGCACCATCACTTCTACCAGACGCTGACCCGCAATCTCCCCGTCGCGCAGGACGCCGAGCTCTTCGACTGGCTGGTCGCGCACTATCCGATCTGGGCGCGCCTCACGCCGGAGGCGGTGCGCGCGAGCACGGCGACGGCGATCGCGGAGCTGCTGCTCTCGGGCTGCACGACCGCCGCGGACCACGGCTACATCTGGCCGAACGGCGCGCGCGTCGACGACCAAATCGCGGTTGCGCGCGAGATGGGGCTGCGCTTCCACGCTTCCCGCGGCTCGATGTCGCGCGGGCGCTCGCGCGGCGGCCTTCCGCCCGACGAGGCGGTCGAAGACGAGGCCGAGATCCTGCGCGACAGCGAGCGCGTCATCCGCGAGCACCATGAACCCGCGCGCTACGCGATGACGAGGATCGTGCTCGCGCCGTGCTCGCCGTTCTCCGTGACCCCCGAACTGATGCGCGCGAGCGCCGAGCTGGCGCGACAGCACGAGAACGTGCACCTCCACACGCACCTGTGCGAGACGGTCGACGAAGAGCGCTACTGCCTCGAAGAATACGGACAACGGCCGGTCGAGCTCGCCGAATCGCTCGGCTGGACGGGCCCGGACGTCTGGTATGCGCACGCGATCTTCATGTCCGCCGATGAGTTCGGCCGGCTCGGCGCCAGCCGCACCGGCGTCGCGCACTGCCCGACCTCGAACATGCGGCTCGGCTCCGGGATCGCGCCGGTGCTCGCGCAGCGCGACGCCGGGATGCGCGTCGGGCTCGGCGTCGACGGCTCCGCGTCGAACGACGGCTCGCACATGCTCGACGAAGCGCGCCACGCGATGCTGTTACAGCGCGTCGCGCACGGCGCGTCCGCGATGACCGCCCGCGAAGCGCTCCGTCTCGCGACGCGCGGCGGTGCGGCCGTCCTCGGCCGCGACGACATCGGTCGAATCGCGCCGGGTACGGCCGCCGACATCATCGGCATCCGCGTCGACGATCTCGCAACCGCGGGCGGTTCGATCCACGACCCGCTGGCGTCCGTGCTGTTCTGCCGCATCCCGAACGTCGATCTCTCGCTGGTGAACGGCGTCGTGCGCGTCGCCTGCGGCCGGCTCACCGGCGTCGACGTCCCCGTACTCGTCCGCCGCCACAACGAAGCCGCCCGCACGCTCCTCCCCTAACCCCGCTCGGGCCCTCGCGCCGTCGGCCGCCGCGCACGTGGGTCGGGGTGCGGTGTGCCTCACCGTGCCGTGTGCGGCGGGGGGGCTAGGGGGTGGCGGTGATGAGGGCGTTGGCGCTTTGGGCGGTTCCGGTGCGGGCAGCTTCGACGGCGGCGAGGATGCGCTCGGGGGTCATCGGGAGGTCGTTGACCCAGGCGCCGGTCGCGTCGTAGATCGCCGCGGCGACGGCGGGGGCGAAGGGGACCAGCGGCATCTCGGCCATCCCGCGCGCGCCGTACGGACCGTGCGGGTCGGCGAGCTCCATGACGACCGGGACGATCTCGACCGGCATGTCGAGCGTCGTCGGGAGCAGGTAGGTGCTGAAGTGCGGCGTGAGGATCATCCCGTCGCGCACTTTGAAGTTCTCGGTCAGCGCGTAGCCGAGCGCCTGCGCGAGGCAGCCTTCGATCTGGCCTTCGACCTGCTGGCGGTTGATCGCGCGCCCGACGTCGTGGACGCTCACGATCTTCAGCACGCGCGTGACGCCGGTCCGCACGTCGACCTCGACCTCGACGCCCTGCGCGGCGTAGCCGTAGCAGTAGTTCGGCCGTCCGGCGCCGGTCTCGAGGTCGAGCGGCGTCGTCGCCGGCGGCCGGTACTGCACGGTCGCCTCGGGCTGCTCGCCGCGCTCCCACGCCGCGCGCGCGGCGAACGCCGCGTCGTGCACGGCGCGGCCCGCCATGAAGGTGAGCCGCGACGCGGAGGCCGAGCCCGCGTTGGGCGTGTGCGTGGAGTCGTCGCTGATCAGCGATACCGCGTCGAGCGGCAGCGCGAGCGCCTCGGCGGCGATCTGCCGCAGGATCAGGTGGACGCCTTGCCCGACGTCGGCGGCACCGATCCGCACCACCGCGCGCTCGATGCGCGCCGTCGCGATCAGCTCGACCGCCGCCGTCGACTGCTCCGGGAACCCGAAGGAATAGCCGACGTTCTTGATCCCGCTCGCGATCCCGACGCCGCGCCGGAGCGCCGCGTGCGCGTCGCGCTGCGAACGCGGCGTGAAACGGCGCCGTGACTCCTCGACGCAGCGCTCCAGCACGGCGACCGCGCTGACGCCGGCGGGGAGCACCTCACCGGTCGCCTCCGTATCGCCGTCGCGGTAGAGGTTCTTGCGCCGCACGTCCGCGGGATCGATCTCCAGCGCGTGCGCGATCCGCGTGATCATCGACTCCGCCGCCCAGTGGGCCTGCGGCGACCCGAAGCCGCGGAACGCGCCGCTCGGGACGTTGTTCGTGTAGACCACGATCGCGTCGGTCGCGACGTTCGGGACGCGGTACGGGCCTTGCGCGAAGATCGCCGCGCACTTCAGGACTTCGACGCTGGTCGACGCGTACGCACCGCCGTCGGCGACCGATCGGGTTCGGACCGCGACGACCGTGCCGTCGCGCTTCGCGCCCCACGTCGTCTCGATCCGGAACGGATGGCGCTTGTGGTGGCCGACGATAGACTCTTCGCGGCTCCAGACGATCGCGGTGGGCCGCTTCGTCTTCCAGGTCGCGAGCGCGAGCAGCGCCTGCACCGAGAGGTCTTCGCGGCCGCCGAACGCGCCGCCGATCTTCGCGTACCGGATCGCGACCGCGCTCTCGTCGAGCCGCAGCATCGCGGCGATCTGCCGCAGGTCTTCGTGCAGCCATTGCCCGGCGGTCTCGACGACCAGCGTCTCTTCCTCGTAGTACGCGATCCCCGCGTCGGGCTGCAGGTACGCGTGCTCCTGCCACGAGGTCGTGAACGTCGCGCTGAGCACCACGTCGGCGCCCGCGAGCGCGCCGTCGACGTCGCCCTTGCGGATCTTCTGGTGCAGCAGCACGTTGCTGTCGCGCTCGGGATGGACGAGGGGCGCACCGGGCTCCATCGCGGCGAGCGCGTCGGAGACGACCGGCAGATCCGTGTACTCGACGTGGACGAGCTTCGCGGCGCGGGCCGCGCGCTCCGGATCGTCGGCGATCACCAGCGCGACGCGGTCGCCGACGTAGCGCACGCGCTCGGAACAGAGTACTTCCTGATCGGCGTCGATCAAGCCGTACCGGTTGTGCGGCACGTCGGCCGCGGTCAGCACGGCGACGACGCCGGGCTGCGCGACGGCGCGGGAGGCGTCGATGCGCTCGATGCGCGCGTGCGGCCGCAGCGCGAACACCGCCTTGCAGTGCAGCATCCCCTCGCGCACGAGGTCGGCCGGGTAGCGCGCCGCTCCGGTCACCTTGGCGCGCGCGTCGGGCCGCGCGACCGGGGTGCCGATCAGGCTCACGCGTGCACCGCGCCGGCGCGAGGCTCGCGCGCGTGGAGCTCGAGCGCGGCGGACTCCATCGCGTCGAGGATCTTGCGGTAGCCGGTGCAGCGGCAGATGTTCCCGCTGATCGCCGCCTGGTGATCGTCGAGCGACGGGGTGCCGCGCTCGTCGAGCAGCTTCGCGCCGGCCATGATCATCCCGGGGATGCAGAAGCCGCACTGCACGGCACCGCACGCGATGTACGCGTCCTGCAGCGGGTGCAGATCGTCGCCGGCGGCGAGCCCTTCGATCGTCGTGATCTCCGCGCCGTGCGCCTGCGAGGCGGGGACCAGGCACGACATGACGGCCGCACCGTCGAGCCACACCGTGCACGCGCCGCACTCGCCTTCGGCGCAGCCTTCCTTCGCGCCGGTCAGGCCGGCGTTCTCGCGCAGCGCGTTCAGGAGCGTCTTGCGCTCGGCGCCGGCGAGCGCCCGGTGCACGCCGTTGATCGTCGTCTGAATCGTCCCGTCGAACGGCAGCGACGGTGCGACCGCCGCCGGCGTCTGCAGCAGCACCGGCGCCTCGGGGTAGCCTTCGGCTTCGCGGCCGCTCGCGATCCGCTGGAGGGCGCGCGCGACCAGCGCCGCCAGCGTCGCGACGCGATAGCCTGCGGTGCCGCGGACGTCGTCGATCGGCGAAGCGTCGGCGCATGCGGCGCGCCCCGCTTCGTCGCGGGTGGCGGCGTCCAGCGGCTTTCCGATGAGGAACCGCTCGGCCGTGCGGGCGCGGACGACGGTCGGCGCCAGACACCCGAGCGCGATGCGCGTGTCGCGCACCGTCCCGCGGGCGTCGAGCTCGACGACGACGGCGACGTCGATCACCGAGATCGCTTGCGCGCGGCGCAAGCCCAGCTTCAGGAACACGCCGCGACGCGCGCCGCCGAGTGCGGCGAAGCGAATCTCGCGCACCAGCTCGCCGGCGCGAAGCTGCGTCGTCCGAAAGCCGGTGTAGAAGTCGCCGAGCGGGACGACGCGCTCGCCGGCGCGCGAGGCGAGGACGAGCTCGGCGTCCAGCGCGATCAGCGGCGGGATCGTGTCGTTCGCGGGCGAGGCGGTGACGAGGTTCCCGGCGATCGTTCCGCGCGCGCGGATCTGCGGAGCTCCGACCTCGACGGACGCCTGCGCGAGCGGGAGCATGGCGCGCGCGAACGGCGCGGCGAGCACGTCGTTGTGGGTGGCGAGCCCGCCGATCGCGATCCGTTCGCCGGTCCGGCGGACGTACTTCAACTCGCGCAGTCCGGAGACGTCGATCAGCGTGCCGGTCGGCTTGACGCCGCGCTGGAGCTCGACGAGGACGTCGGTCCCGCCGGCGACGATCCGGGCCTGCTCACCAAGCCGTGCGAGCGCGTCCAGCGCGTCGGATACGCTCGACGGCCGCACGACGGTACTCCACATCCTTCCTGCGTTCGCGTCCCCGGGAGGTGGCTCTTGCCCGGCCGGCACGCGGGGTCGCCCGGCCCGCCGCGCGAACCGTCGGGGATGCCCTTCTCCGCGCGCGTCCTCCTCGACAGCGTCTCGCCTGCTGGCGTCCGGCTGACGACGATGGAGGTGCGCTACCCGCGGTTCATCCACAGCGAGTTTCTGACGCATCGAGTTTTCTCGCGAAATGCCGGAAGCTCGCGCGCCGTGCCGATCCGGAAGATGATCGACGCGGTCCGTGAAGATCCCGCGCTGCCGCTGTGGTGGGGCCGGAATCAAAGCGGGATGCAGGCGCGCGAGCAGATCGGCGACGATGCGCGCGCGCAGGCCGAGTCGGAATGGCGGCGTGCCCTCGAAGACGCGCTCGGCCACGCCGAGACGCTCGCCTCGAGCGAGATCAACTTGCACAAGCAGCTCGTGAACCGCATCCTCGAACCGTTCGCGTGGATCACGGTGATCGTCACCGCGACCGAGTGGTCGAACTTCTTCGCGCAGCGCACGCACGAGGACGCGCAGCCGGAGATCAAGCACATCGCCGATCTGATGCTCGAGGAGTACCGCGCGAGCGAACCCGTCGTGCTCGGGCTGGGTGAATGGCACACGCCGCTGATCCTGGCCGACGAACGGCACGCGCTCCCGGTGGAGTTGCGGCAGAAGATCAGCGTCGCGCGCTGCGCGCGGGTGTCGTACCTCTCGCACTTCGGGACCCGCGACCACGCGAAGGACCTCGAGCTGTACGAACGGCTCGTCGGCGGCGGCGCGAACGGGCACTGGTCGCCGTTCGAGCACGTCGCGACGCCGCTCGCATCCGCGAGCGCATGCTCCGGGAACTTCCGCGGCTGGGAGCAGTACCGCAAGCGGTTCGCGCAAGAGAACATCGCGTCGTTCTCCGACGAAAGCCCGCTCGCGGCGGGCCGCTGAGATCGTTCTGCTGAACGCCGCGCGCGGCGCATGGCGGCCGCTGCTTCTCGCCGCGCTGTTCGCGCTGATGCTGCCGTTCGCGACCCACGCGCCCGCCGAGGCGCGGACGCGGCTCGATGCGCGCGTCGACGCCCTGACCGCGCACGATCTGCTCACGCAGAGCCCCGCCGCGCTCGTCGACCCGGGCCGGCAGCGGCGCGCACGGACGGTCGCCGACCTGCGCCACGCATCGTCGACGGGCTGGGCGATCGCCCAGATCTTGGCGTTCTGGTGGCTGTGGCGATCCGGCGCCGCGGCGCGCATCCGCGACGGGATGCGGCGGCGCACGCGGAATCGCACCGCGCACCGCGCGGTCTTCGGGCTCCTGACCGGAGCGCTGGCGCCGGTCGCCGCGTTTCCGTTCGCGCTCGTGAGCTATCGCGTCGGCTTCAACGTCGGCGCGACCAGCGAAGTGCTTCCGCAGTGGCTGCTGGACTACGTGCTACGCATCGCGCTCGACGCGCTGGTCGGTGCGATCATCGTGACGGTGGTACTCGCGCTCGTCGACCGCTTCCGCCTCTGGTACGTCTTCCTCATGGCGTTCTTCTACGCCGGCGCGATCGCGGGCGTCGCGCTCGTGCCGCTGCTGCCGCTGGGGACCGAGCACAAGACGACTCCGAACGTCGTCGCGTCGGTCGCCGCCGAGGTGGCGCGCACGCTCGGTATCCCGGGGACGCCGGTCGTCGTGCTGGCGACGTCGCGCCACAGCAACGCGATGACGGCCCACGCGGCGGGGATCGGGCCGACCTCGCGCGCGCTCATCGGCGACGTGACCCTCGCGCACCTGACGCTTCCGGAGCTGCGCGTCGCGCTGGCCCACGCGCTCGCGCACGTCCGGTTCGGGGACCCTCTGCGGCAGACGCTGATGGCCGTCACGCTGTTCGTGATCAGCGCGGCGATCGCGGTGCTGCTCAGCGATCGCGTCGGGTTCCGCCGCGACGACGACGCGCTCTCGCGGCTGGCGCTGGTCGCCACCTTCCTCGGGTTGGTGCTGCTGGTCGCGTATCCGCTCTACAACGCGTACGCGCGGAACCTCGAGACGCGCGCCGACCATTCGGCGCTCGCCGCCACGGGGGATCGCGCGAACACGGTGCGCGCGATGGTGCGCGACGCCGACGACGACTTCGTCCCGCTCTGCGACCGCCGCTCGATCCGGTGGTACTTCGACGACCGGCCGGCGCTCGGCGGCCGGATCGCGGAGGCGGCCGGCACCGCCGACCCGTGCCCCGGCGGCGGCCCCGCGACGGCTACGGCCGGCGCAGCACCCCGCTGATCGACGAGACGCGCGTGTAGCCCTGGGGGACCGCGAAGAGCGTGTCCGCCGGGGTGTCCTGCTGGATCTCCGTGAGGTCGAGCTTCATCGTGCCGCCGAAGGCGTTCTTGTCGGCGGGGACGCTCTGCAGCGCGATCTGCAGCGGGAACTCGTTGAGGTCGTCGGCGAGCGCGAGCTGCGCGTGGTAGTTCTCGAGCGGCTTGCCGGGGAGCTGGCGCCGCATCTGGATGTCGAACGAGGTCGCCGGGTGCCCGTTCACGGTGCTGTGGCCGACGAGCTGAATCGTCGCGGTCTGCACGTTGCGCAGCATCGCGCCGACGCCGGCCAGCGCCGCCAGCGGATCGGCCGGGCCGGACGGCGGCCCGTTCGCCGGCGCGCCGCGCGAGGGCGCCGCGGCCGCGCGCGGTGCTTCGCTGTAGAAGGTCTTGTTCGCATCCGACCACGCGGTCAGCGCGCCGGTTCCGCCGTCGTAGAGCACGCTGACGCCGCTCGGTCCGATGAGCGTCGCCGCCATCGCGCTCAGGTCGCCGCTGAGGCCCGGAAGGCCGAGCGAGAGGACGTCCAGGCGGTACATCGAGCCCTTGTGGTACATCGCGACGCGGCCGCCGACGTTGAGCGGCGCGCCTTGCAGGTTCATCGCGACGACGAGCGTCCCCGAGGAGCGAAAGCCCGGGATCGCCTGCGCGGACTGCGCGGAAGCGAGCGAGGGGGAGGCGAGGAGGAGGGCCGCCGAGGCGGTTACGGCACGAAGGTTCATCCCGTATACACGGTACCCGCCACTTGCGTGCCGAGGTGCCGTGCGGTGAGGAATTCGACGATCGCGGCGTGGGCGACGCGCCCGTCGCAGATCTGCGCCGCGCCGACGCCGCCCCGGACGCCGAGCGCCGCGGCGCGCACCGCCCCACTCAGGTCGGCGGAAAGCGAGCCGTCGTCGGCCAGCGCGAGCGCCTCGGCCGGGGTGAGCTGTTCGACCAGCACCCGGGTGTTCGCGTCGATCACGCCGCCCTGGTCGTGGAAGAAAATCGCGCGCGCCGCACCGACCGCGCTGGCCAGCGCCTGGGCGACGTCGTCGGCCGCGACCGCCACCTCGGTGCCGGTGAACCCGAACGCCATCGGCTCGATCACCGGGACGTAGCCCGCGTCGAGGAGCGTGCGGAGCAGCTTGGTGTGGACGTTGCCGATCGTCTCGCCGGCCGCGGCGGGGATCATCCCGGCGTCGGCGCCGGAGAGGCCGACTGCGGCGTCGCCGCTGCGGTTCATCCTGCGCACCACGGCGCGGGCAGCGTCCTGCGTCGGCGCCACCACGACGGGGCGCATACCGAGATTGGCGAGGAAGACCAGGTCGCTGAAGAACGTCGCGCCTTCGGCGCCGAGCGTCGCTTCGTCGACGCGGATCACCATCGTTCGTCCGTTGAGGTCCATGCTGCCCTCCTATGTTCCCGAGGAACGCACGCGTCGCGCGAACGGTTCACCGGGGAGCGGGCAGCCGGGCTCCCGCTCGTCTAGCTCGCGAACTCTTCGACGTAGAAGACTTCACCGTCGCCGGCGGCGACGACCGCGACGCCGACGCGGCGCGGGTGCGGGTCGACGATGTTGGCGTAGTGACCCGGGCTGTGGAGAAAGGCTTGGTTGGCGTGCGACTCGTCCTGGTCGAACGCCATGTTCTCGGCCGCGAAGCCGTACCGCAGCCCCGAGGCGCGCAGGCGGTCCTGGAAGGTGACGCCGTTCGGGTCGGTGTGGCCGAAGTAGTGGCGGGACGCCATCTGCTGCGCGACCTGCATCGCGAAGGCGGAGAGCGCTTCGTCGTGGACCAGGGGTGGCAAGCCGCGCTGGGCGCGGGCGGAGTTGACGTCGTTGTAGAGCGCGCGCGCTTCCGACGTGATGACGACCGGCCGGTGGGGCCGAATGTAAGCGATCTCGATACAGTCCTCGTCGGACGCCGCCATCGCCGCCATGGGGAGCAGCGAGACGAGCGCCGCGACAAACGCGACGACCCGGTGCATATCCCGTACATCGGGGCGGCGCCGGTCAGACTTTAGGGTTTACGAGATTCATGGCCGGCATCACACCGGCCGTTAACCAAGTCTGCACACCCGCGATCGCGCGGTCGACGATCGCAGGAAGTTCCTTCAGTTCGTCTTCTGTGAAATCCCCAAGAACGCGATCGATCGCGCCGTGCTCGTGATTGCGACCGATCCCGATGCGGAGCCGCGGAAAGTCCTGTCCGAACACTTCGATTAGGGACTTTAGTCCGTTGTGGCCGCCACTCGATCCGTTCGCTCGCATGCGCAGCGTACCGAACGGTAAATCGAGGTCGTCGACGACGACGAGAATGCGCTGCGGCGGTACTTTGTAGAACGTCGCGAGGCCCTGCACGGGACGGCCGCTCAGGTTCATGAACGACTGCGGTTCGACCAGGACGGCGTTGCGCGCGCGGTCGATCGCGTAACGCGCGTCGCTCTTGCGCTGCCAGTCGTGCACGTCCCACCGTTCGGCGAGCTCGTCGATGACGATGAAGCCGATGTTGTGCCGCGTGCGGCGGTATCGCGGGCCCGGGTTCCCCAGGCCCGCGATCAAAGAAAGGTCTGCCATCGCGCGATCGTCGAGCGCTGCGCGCTCGCGAAGCTAGCCCTCGGGGGCTTCGGCCGGTTGCGCCTCTTCGTTGTCGGTGCCGGTCCCGGCGCTCGCGCGCGTGATCTCGACGGTGACGATCAGCGCGTCGGGCGGCGTGATCAGCGCGAAGCCGGGCGGAAGCGGGACGTCGGCGGCGGTGACGTGCTGATGCAGTTGCAGCTCGCTCACGTCGATCGTGAGGCTGTCCGGGATCGATGCGGCCGGGCCCTTGAGGTCGAGCGAATGCGTCACGACGTCCATCACGCCGCCTTGATCGCGCACGCCGGCCGGCGTTCCGACCGTGACGATGTTGACGGTCGCCGTCACCGCTTCGTCGCGGCCGACGCGCTGGAAATCGACGCTCAGCGGTTTGCGCGTGACGGGGTGCGCTTCGATGCGGCGGAGCAGCACCGAGTCGCGCGTCCCGCCGATCGTCGCGTCGACCACGTGCGTGCGGTGTCCGGAGAGGATCAGCTCGGCGAGGACTTTGGCCTCGATCGTGATCGGCGTCGCGCTGCCGTGACCGTACAGCACGCCGGGGATCTTCCCGGCGCGCCGCAGGCGGTGAGCGCTCGTCGTACCGATCTCGGTCCGCGGCTCGAGGGTGAGGAGGGATAGCGTGTGCTTCGGCATGGTGTCCTAACGAGAGGTGAGGTCAGACGGCCGCGGCGACGGCGACCGGCTCTTCGGTTCGCGGCTGCGCGGATGCGTCCGGCGGCGGGTCGACCTCTTCGGCGTTGAAGAGCTCGGAGACCGACCGGTTCGAGGTGATGCGCTTGATCGCGTCGGCGAGGATTTGCGCGATCGTGAGGTGCTCGACCTTCGACGACTCGATCGTGCGCGGGATCGTGTTGGTGACGATCACCTTGCTGATGTCGGAGCGCTCGAACTGGCCGATGGCATCGCCGGCGAAGATCCCGTGGGTCGCCAGCGTGTAGACGTCGGTCGCACCCTTGCTGCGCAGCGCTTCGGCCGCCTTGACCAGCGTGCCGCCCGTCGAGATCATGTCGTCGACCACGACGGCGATCTTTCCCTCGACGTTGCCGACGATGTGCGTCACCTCGGAGACGTCGGGCTCGGGGCGGCGCTTGATGATGACGGCGAGCGTCGACTTCAGCCGCTTCGCGAACAGCTCGGCGCGCGGCACGCCGCCGGCATCCGGCGAGACGACGACGATGCGGTCGCCTTGGAGGTTCAGGTTCTTGAGGTGGTTGCAGAGCGTCGGCGCGGCCATCAGGTTGTCGACCGGGACGTCGAAGAAGCCCTGGATCTGCGCGGCGTGGAGGTCGAGCGTGACGATCCGCTCGGCGCCGGCCATCTGGATCATGTTGGCGACCAGCTTGGCGGAGATCGGCTCGCGGCCTTTGGTCTTCTTGTCCTGCTTGGCGTAGCCGTAGTAGGGGATCACGGCGGTGATGCGGTTCGCCGACGCGCGGCGCAGCGCGTCGATGATCAGGAGCAGCTCCATGACCGAGTCGTTGACCGTCGCGCCCTGCGGCGACCGGCACAGCGACTGGATGACGAAGACCTCGGCCCCGCGGACGTTCTCACGGATCTCGATCCGGCATTCGTCGTTCTTGAAGCGGTCGACGAGCGCGTTCCCCACGCGCGTCTGCATCCGCTTGGCGATCTCGTCCGCCAACTGGCGGTTGGACGTTCCGCTGAAGAGCAGGGGCGGCTGGATCACGGACCGGTCTCCTTCTGCCTCCGGACGGCGCCGCGGCGCCAAGGGGAAGCGGGGCTAACCTGCGGCAAGCGGGGCTCGGTGTCCTTGGCAGAACGGTTTCGGGCCGCGCGAGGTTAAGCTACACAGCCCATGCCCAAGTTCGAGCTCGTATCGTCGTACCCGCTGGCCGGAGACCAGCCCAAGGCCACGGAGGCGCTGGCCGCAGGCGTGCTGCGGGGCGACCGCGCGCAGACGCTGCTCGGGGTCACCGGGTCCGGGAAGACGATGGCGATGGCGCGGATCGTCGAGATCGTCCAGAAGCCGACGCTCGTGCTGTGCCACAACAAGACGCTTGCCGCGCAGCTCTGCGCCGAGTTCCGCGAGTTCTTTCCGAACAACGCGGTCGAGTACTTCGTCTCGTACTTCGACTACTATCAGCCCGAGGCGTACATCGCCCACACCGACACGTACATCGCGAAGGACAGCTCGATCAACGACGAGATCGAGCGCCTCCGGCACTCCGCGACCCAGTCGCTGCTCACCCGGCCCGATACGCTGATCGTCGCCTCGGTCTCGTGCATCTACGGGCTCGGCTCGCCCTCCGACTACATGGAGATGGCGGCCGACATCCGCGTCGGCCAGTCCATCGACCGCGACGAGTTTCTGCGCAAGCTGATCGGGATGCAGTACCGGCGCAACGATCTCAACCTCGTCCGCGGGACGTTCCGCGTCCGCGGCGACACGCTGGAGTTCGTCGCCGTCGACGAGGAGCTGGTGCACCGCATCGAGTTCTTCGGCGAGGAGATCGAGGCGATCAACGTCGTGAACCAGCTCACCGGCGAGTACGTCACCTCGAAGGACGAGCTGAGGATCTTCCCGGCCAAGCACTACATCACGCCCGACGAGAAGCTCAGCCGCGCGGTCGTGGAGATCGAGAACGAGCTCGAAGACCGGCTCGCGCTCTTCAAGAGCCAGGGGAAGCTGCTCGAAGCGCAGCGGCTCGAGCAGCGCACGCGGTACGATCTCGACATGCTGCGCGAGGTCGGCTACTGCAACGGCGTCGAGAACTACTCGGCGCCGCTCTCCGGCCGCCTCCCCGGCTCGACGCCGTGGTGCCTCCTGGACTTCTTCCCGGAGGACTGGCTGCTGATGATCGACGAGTCGCACGTCACGCTGCCGCAGGTGCACGGGATGTACGGCGGCGAGCGCGCGCGTAAGCTCTCGCTGATCGAGCACGGGTTCCGGCTCCCCTCCGCGATGGACAACCGTCCGCTGAAGTACGAAGAGTTCGACGCGCACCTGAAGCAGGTGATCTACGTTTCGGCGACCCCGGCGACGTACGAGATGAGCAAGTCGTCGCAAGTCGTCGAGATGATCATCCGCCCGACCGGCCTGGTCGACCCCGAGGTCGAGGTTCGTCCGACGCGCCATCAGGTCGACGACCTGATGGACGAGATCCGCAAGCGCGCCGAGCTCAACGAGCGCGTGCTGGTCACGACGCTGACGAAGAAGATGGCGGAGGACCTGACCGACTACCTGCTCGAGAACGGGATCCGCGTGCGCTACCTGCACAGCGAGGTCGAGACGCTGGAGCGCATCGCGATCCTGCGCGATCTGCGCAAGGGCGAGTTCGACGTGCTGGTCGGCATCAATCTGCTCCGCGAAGGGCTCGACCTGCCCGAGGTGTCGCTGGTCGGCATCCTCGACGCCGACAAGGAAGGGTATCTGCGCTCCGGGACCTCACTGATCCAGACGATCGGCCGCGCCGCGCGCAACGTCGAGGGCAAGGTCATCATGTACGCCGACGTCGTCACGGAGTCGATGGCCAGGGCGCTGGGCGAGACGAAGCGCCGCCGCGAGCGTCAGGTCGCGTTCAACCTCGAGCACGGCATCGAGCCGAAGTCGATCCGCAAGGAAGTCCACGACATCCTCAGCGTGCTCGGCGGAGCGCAGAGCGGAGCCGATGCGGCGAACGCGGTGCGTGCCGAGCACCTCCCGCGCGACGTCGCCGAGGCGATGGCGAAGGAGATCGAGCGCAAGATGCGCGAGGCGGCGG
>DASWSC010000281.1:0-6280 GCA_036402855.1 Candidatus Elarobacter sp.
GCCGCCGAGATCGACGCCAACGCCGAGTTCCCTTGGGACATCAAGCAGCTCTTCGCCGAGAACGACCTCCTCGGGATCCCGTTCCCGGCGGAGTACGGCGGGCTGGGCGGCTCGTTCGTGACCTACGTGAAGGTCGTCGAGGAAGTTTCCAAGGCGTGCGCGTCGTCGGCGCTGATCATCGCGGTCCAGGAGCTTGGCGCGCTGCCGATCCTGATCGGCGGCAGCGACGAGCAGAAACGCCGCTGGATCCCCGACCTCGCCGCCGGAAAGACGATCGCCGCGTACGCGCTGACCGAGCCCGGCTCGGGCTCCGATGCGGCCGGCTCGATGCGCACCCAGGCGCGCCGCGACGGCGACGGCTACGTCCTGGACGGGACGAAGATCTGGATCACGCACGGCAGCGTCGCCGACGTCGTGACGGTCTTCGCGGTGACCGACCCGAGCAAAGGCGCGAACGGCATCAGCGCGTTCGTGGTCGAGAAAGGCACGCCCGGATTCAAGGTCGGCAAGCTAGAGAAAAAGATGGGGATCCGCGGCTCACCGACGGTGGAGCTCATGTTCGAGAACTGCCGCGTCCCCGCCGCCAACATGCTGGGCGAGGAAGGGCAGGGCTTCAAGATCGCGATGAAGGTGCTCGACAAGTCGCGGCCCGGGATCGCGGCGCAGGCGCTCGGCATCGCCCAGGGCGCCCTCGACTACGCCACCGACTACACGAAGCAGCGCGTCGCGTTCGGCAAGCCGATCTCGCAGCAGCAAGGCTTGCAGTTCATGCTGGCCGACATGAAGACCGAGGTCGAGGCGGCGCGCCTCCTCCTCTACGAAGCGGCGCGCAAGTGCGACGAGACGGCGCCGGACGTCACGACGTGGGCCGCGATGGCGAAGCTCAAGTGCGGCGACGTCGCGATGAGCGAGACGACCGACGCCGTCCAGCTCCTCGGCGGGTACGGCTATTCGACGGAGTACCCGGTCGAGCGGATGATGCGCGATGCGAAGATCACGCAGATCTACGAAGGGACCCAGCAGATTCAGCGGATCGTGATCGCGCGCTCGATGGTCGGCAAGTGGAGCCCGCCGAAAGCTTGACCGCGTTCCCGGGTAGAACCCGAAGAGCGTGATCGCACCCGAGGCGTCCAGCCTTCCGAAGGTTTCGCTCAGCCGGTCGCAGACGATCCGGCTGATCGTCGTCGGAATACTGGTCGTCCTCGCGCTGATCCGCGTCGTCCCCGATTTCGTCCGCCTGGCCTACCCGCACCAGGTCTTCGGCTACCGCACCGACGCCGACGGCATCGTGATCCGCGTCCAGCCGCGCGAGCCGCGGGCGCCCGGTCCGGCGGCGCGTGCCGCGGCGAAGATCGTGTCGCTCGTGCGGCGCGGCCGCCCGCCGCGCCCGCAGCCTTCGGCGAAACCGCAGGACCGCGGCGACCCGCTCGTGATCGGCGACCGCGTCCGCATCGACCGCATCAAGCCGTTCGACCGGAAACCCGGGCTGGTCGGCGGCGGCATCACGTTCGACAATCCGGTCCGGTTCCTCCCGATCGAGCGCAACGGGAGCGAGCGCGTCCTGCGCCTCGTCTCGCGTCCGGAGTCGCCGGCGGTCCGCTTCACCGACATGCTGCGCATCGTACTCTGCGTGATCGCGGTCGGGCTGGGCGCGATGCTGTTCCTGGTGAAGCCGAGCATCGCGACCGCGGCGTTCTTCGTCTTCTCGCTGGCGGCCGTCGAAGCGCCGGCGAGCTGGCTCGACACCTTGATCCCCAACCCGTGGCGACAGGTGCTGCCCTGGATTCATGACACGCTGCGCGGCGCGGTGCGGCCGGCGCTGCTGCTCTTCGCGCTGTGCCTGATCGACGGCGACGCCGATGCGCCGCGGGAGCGCGCCTTCGCGTGGCTCGCCGGCGCGCTCGGGCTCGCGCTCGGGACGCTGCTCGCCTACGCGGACTGGGCGATGAACTACGGCGCGCTCCCCGCCGAGCGGCTGATGCGGCTGTTCACGGGCGGTTCGTACACCGTGAGCGCCCTGACGGTGATCGCGCTCAGCGTCGCGTTCGCGCGCGCGCGCCGCAACGACCGCCATCGCATCAGTTGGATCGCCGCCGCCTTCGTCTTCGCGGGCTTGGCCCGGCTGGCGTCCGACGCGCTCTACCCGTCCCGCATCGCGCTGTGGCAGAACAGCCTGCTCGTCTCGATGACGATCGTCCCGATCGTGACGATCTGGATCGCCGTCGTGCGGCACCAGTTCTTCAACGTCGACTTCGTCGTCAGCCGCGCCGTGGTCTACGTCGCGCTGACCGCGGCGGTCTTCGGAACGGTCTCGATCATCGAGGAAGTCGCGACGTACCTCTTCTACAACAACACCGACGTCGCGTACGTCTTCATCATCGGGCTCTCGCTCGGCGTCGGCGCGCTCACCGGGCGGCTGATGCAGGTGTTCGAGATCGCGGTCGACCGCTTCATCTTCCGCGACCGGCTGCAGCAGCGCCAGGCGCTGGAGTTCATCGCCGGCTACATCCTGGACGCCGAGACCGTCGAGGACGTCTACCGCGCGCTGCTGCAGGACGCGGCCCATGCGCTGCAGCTCTCGTTCGGCGGCGTCCTGGCACGGCAGCCCGACGGCGGCTACCTGCTCGCGCAGACGTACGCGTGGCCCGAGGACTTCCACTTCAAGCTCGGCCCGAGCGACGAGCTCACCCGCGCGATCACGCGCACGCGCGGCGCGCTGACCTTCTCGGGGAGCGACACGCGCCTGATCCAGGAGTCGTTCCCGAACGAGCGCCTCACCTTTGCCGCGCCGCTCTTCTTCGACCGCACGGTCAGCGGGATCGTCGTCTACGGCAACAACGTCAGCGGCCTCGACCTCGACCCGGAAGAGCGCGAGCACCTCGTGCGCGTCGTCGCCCACGCCTCCATCGCGCTCAACACGATCGAGCTCAACCGCTACCGCAGCTCCCCCAACCCCGCCCCCCTTCCGTCCCCGACCTAACCCCGCGTGGCGTGGCGGCGCGGCGCGCGTCGCCCCGCTGTCACCGTGAGTGATATGAATGTCAGCTTCGACAAGCTCAGGATGACAACAAGGGCGGGGACACGCTCAATGCCCCACGCCGGAGTATTTGTTGAGGCCGAAGCGCCAGAAGACGTACGCCAGCGCGACCGCGATGATCCCGATTGCCGGCGTCAGCAGGCCGACGGGGGCGGGGAGCATCGCGCCTTCGTGCGCCTTGTGCAGGAAGTAGCGCGCCGGGAAGTAGTTCATGAAGGCGAACGGGACGACGAAGGTCAGCAGTAGCCGGACGCCGCGCGAGTAGATGCTGATCGGGTAGCGGGTGAACTCCTGTTCGAGCTGGATCACGATCCAGCGCAGCGCGTCGACGCGAACGAACCAGAACGCGACCGTTGAGATGAACAGGTTGAAGCCCAGGTCGATCAGCGCCCCGCCGATCACGATCAGCGGGACGAACACCACGAAGGTCGCGTCGACGACGACGCCGCTGTACCATGTCGCCACCGCGAACGTGGTCACCGCCAGGATGAGCTCGTCCGGGAACACCTGGCCCGGCGTCGCGATCGCCTGGAACAGCGTGTCCAGCGGGCGCACGAGGAGCCGGTCGAACTCACCGTCGCGGATGTGGTCCGGGATGTCGCCGACGGTCGAGAAGAACGTGTTGTGGAGCGCGTGCGCGAGCATCCACAGCCCGTACAGGAACGCCATGTCGCGGAACGTCCAGCCGTTCATCGACGGAAACCGGTTGAGCACGATCCACAGTGCCGCGATCGCCGAGCCGTGGTAGACGAACGTGAACGCGAACCAGATGAGGAAGTTCTCGCGGTACTCGAGCGTGGTCAGGATGTTGATCCGCCAGTACTGCTTGTAGACCCCCGCCATCACGCGCAGCCGGCGCGCCGGACCCTTCGTCATCAGCCGCCCTGCACGATCACGCGCTTCGCGCCGGCGCGCCACATCACGGTCGCGGCCGCGGCGAGCACGACGAGCCAGAACGCCTGCAACCCGATCACCTCGAGATACCGCGCCGGCTTGATGACGCCGACGTAGATCAGCAGCGGCGTCGAGAACATCGCCGCGAAGGGGAGCCCGAACGCGATCCGCTGCAGGAACGCCGGGAAGATCACCAGCGGGATGATCTCGCCGCCGAACAGGTCGGTCACCCAGGTCACGATCAGCCGGGCCGCATGGATCTCCAGCGTCCAGAACGCGATACAGTTCAGGATGAAGTTCACGCAGAACCCGACCAGATAGCCGAGGAAGAAGCTGACGAAGAACGCCGCCAGCACCGGGATGCTCGGCACGTCGATGTGCACGATCACCAGGGCGAGCACGAGCGACGGGACGATCAGCACGGCATGGAAGAGCACCTCGCCGCTCCCGTCGGCGAAGAGGTAGAGCGGGACGCTGATCGGCTTCATGAAGTCGGTCGCGATGCTGCCGTCGTGCAGCTTGTCGTGCAGCGCACGCGTCTGGTCGATGTCCATGACGAGACCCATCAGCAGCGCGACGGTGGAGTACGTGATGATCGAATGGAGCGGCAGCTCGCTCGGGGCCGCGTTGCGCGCGTACAGCGCGATCCAGACCATCCGCAGCAGGTAGACGCGAACGAGGACCGACGCGACGCTGGTGAAGACGTCGAAGCGGTACGTCGCCTCGCGCGCCATCGCTTTTTGCGCGAACTGCACGTACGGTTCGAACCGGAAGCGCGGCCGGCGCGCGGGGGCGGCCGACGTGGCCGTCACGACGGCGCCCCGACCGCGCCCTCGTGGTACCCCTCGAGGTAGATGCGGCGCACGATCGACTCGATGTCCGGCTCGATGATCGAGACGTCCGTGATCTGGTAGAGATCGGTGACGCGCCGGATCAGCGCCTCGGCGGTCAGCTCGCGCCGGTTGAAGCGCAGGCGGACGAGGTTCAGCTCGCGGCTCTCGACCTCGGCGCCCGGGACCGCGATCTCGGGGTAGCTCTCGGCCAGCGCGACGACCAGGACGCGGTGCGTGCCGTACTCCTCGCGCAGCCGCTCCAGGGAGCCGTCGTAGATGACGGTTCCCTCGTCGATCAAGATGATGCGGCGCGAGAGCCGCTCCACGTCGGCGAGATCGTGGGTCGTGAGGATGACCGTCGTCCCGCGCTCGCGGTTCACCGCGCCGATGAACTCGCGGATCGCTTCCTTCGCCACGACGTCGAGCCCGATCGTCGGCTCGTCGAGGTACACGATCTTCGGGTCGTGGAGCATCGCCGCCGCGAAGTCCCCGCGCATCCGCTCCCCGAGCGAGAGCTGCCGGACCGGCGTCCCGAGGAACCGGTCGAGGTCCAGGATCTCGGCGAAGTGCTTCATGTTCTCGAGGTACCGGGCGCGCGGGACGTCGTAGATCGAGCGCAGCAGCTCGAACGACTCCCGCAGCGGGAGGTCCCAATAGAGCTGGCTGCGCTGGCCGAAGACTACCCCGATGTTGGCCGCGTTGGCCATCCGGTTCTCGTACGGGACGATCCCCGCGACCCGCAGCGTCCCGGAGGTCGGCACCAGGATCCCCGTGAGCATCTTGATCGTGGTGGACTTCCCGGCGCCGTTCGGCCCGATGTAGCCGACCAGTTCGCCCGGCTCGAGGACGAAGTTGACGTCGTCCACCGCGACCTTGTCCTGGTACGTGCGCGAGAAGAGCGCTCCGATCGCGCCCCCGATCCCGGGGCGGCGCTCCAGCGACCGGAACACCTTGCGCAGCGCAACCGCCTCGATGATCGCCATGCCTGCCCGGGCCTTTTCCCGCCGAACGCACGCGGCCTTTACGAAACCGCAAAGGGGCGAAGTCCCGCGTGGGGGAACGGGCGGCTCACCAACGATCGTTGGCAGAGGGTCCGCGGCTTCGCTGCGGACCTACCCCGACTAGGGAAGGGGGTGAGATCAGAACATGGCCGCTAAGAAGAAATCGTCGAAGAAGAAGCCCGGCAAGAAGGGCGGAAAGAAGTAGACCTCACGTCTCTCCCGAGACGTTCAGTGATCTTCGTCTTCATTCCATAACGCGAGCGCGGCCGGCAACGGCCGCGCTCCTTTTTGGACCGCCGAAAGGGAGACGCGGCCCTAGGCGCGGAACTCGCCGCCCACCGGCACCGTTGCCGGTGTGCAGCTCCGGTGCTTCTCGCTCCGGTGCGAGTCCGACTAGGGAAGGGGGTGACGAATACAACATGGCAGCGAAGAAAAAGGGCGGCTCCAAGAAGAAGGGCGGCTCCAAGAAGAAGGGCGGCAAGAAGTAAGCCGTTCAACGTCCTCGACCTAGAGAA
>DASWSC010000282.1:0-24822 GCA_036402855.1 Candidatus Elarobacter sp.
CGGATGGTGGTGCGGCGGAGGCCAGTGCGCCCGCTGCGGGTTGCGGCTCGCTGACCGGCCGGCGCTCAGCGAGCGCCGACACCGCCGCCCTCCTCTGCGAGCCGCTCCGCGAGACGCCGGTCCAGATACGCGACGTCGTGGTCGAGCTGCTCCGCCTCGCGAGTCGCTTCGTCGAGCTCGCGCCGCAGCGTCGCGATCCGCGCCCGCACAGCGCCGGCGTCCGCCCGCGCGTCGGCGGCGAGCTGCCGCAGATCCTCGAGCGCAACGGTCGGACGCCCGGTCGCATCGCGATGCGAGCGATAACGCAGCGCCCTGCGGATCGTAGCCAGCGAGAAGCCGAGTGCCTGCATTCGCCCGACGCGTTCGACCGCTTCGAGATCGCTCGGGGCGTAGAGGCGGTGTCCCCCGGGGCTCCGCCCGGGCGTCAGGAGTCCCAACTCTTCGTAGTAGCGCAACGTCCGCGGGCTGACATCGAGCCGGGTCGCCGCCTCGGCGACGGAGAGGAGTCCGGCTCGGTCGACCGGCGCTGTGGCGGGCATAGGGTAAGTTTACGTCAACGTCAACTTCGCCGCAAGTCGCGCCGGGGAGACCGGTTCGCGCCTCGAACCGCTGCGCTGACATGCTCAACGAGCCGGCTGGAAGCGTCCCGTCGCCGCAGCGACCGTACCGCCCGCTGAGCAAGCAGGCGCGGCTCGTGCTCGGCCTGGCGACATTCTGGCCGGTGCTCTACCTGGTCATCTTCCTCGGGTTCGTCCTGACGATGGTCCTCGCCGTGCCGCTGAGCAGCGGGCGCGGCTCCCCGGAACTGGGCGTCTCGTTCTTCGCGCTCTTCGCAGTACACATCGTCACGATCGTGTGGATCATGGGGCTGACGGTGTTCTACATGATCGACGTCTTTCGCAACCCGCGCGTCGTGGGTGACCGCAAGGTGTTGTGGGCGGTCGTCATCTTCATGGGCGGTTTCCTCGCGATGCCGGTCTACTGGTATCTGTTCATGTGGCGCGAGCCGGCCGGTGCTCAGGGCGCGTCGGGGCGGTAGGTTCCGAAGCTGAAGAGGTGCCCCTCGGGGTCGCGCGCGAGGAAGTCGTGCGAGCCGTAGTCGGTGTCGTGCGGCGGCATGAGGATCTCGGCGCCGGCGGCGCGCGCGCGCTCGTGCATCGCGTCGACCGCCGCCGCATCGTCGAGCGCGACGTAGAGTCCGCCCGTCACGGCGCCCGCCTCGATCGGCGAGCGGACGGGGTACTGGTCGTCGCGTGAGGAGCCCAGCATGATGATCTGTCCCTGCAGCACGAGTTGCGCGTGCGCGACGCCGCCCGCGCCGTCGTCGTAGACGGCTTGCGGCTCGAACCCGAACGCTCGTTGCAGGAATGCGATCCCGGCGTGGGCGTCGACGAAGCGCATCGACGTGAAGAGGCGCTGGGCGGTGAGCGGTCTCGTCTCGGTCATGCCTTCAGCGTAGCACGGGTGAGTCCGAGCGTGTTGGAAAAATCGCGGACATGACGGATTCCTCCGCCGCGATCGACGTCCGCCGGCTGACGAAGCGGTACGGCGCGGTCACCGCGGTCGACGCGATCAGTTTCAGCGTGCCGCGCGGGACGATCTTCGGCTTGCTCGGCCGGAACGGGGCCGGCAAGACGACGACGCTGGAGTGCTGCATCGGGATCGGCAAGCCGACCGGCGGAGAGATTCGGGTCCTCGGGCTCGACCCGACGCGGCCGCGCGATCTTGCGCGGTTGCGCTCGCGGATCGGCGTGCAGCTCCAGGCGACGTCGCTCCCCGAGAAGGCGAACGTGCGTGAAGTGCTCGAGCTCTACGCAGCCTATTACGGGATCGTTCCACGTCCCGACGAGATGGCCGCGCGCGTCGGGCTCGACGGAAAGCTGGACCGTCAGATTTCGCAGATGTCGGGCGGCGAGCAGCAGCGGCTGGCACTGGCGCTCGCGCTGCAACACGATCCCGACGTCCTGTTCCTCGACGAACCGACGGCCGGGATGGACGCGTTCGGCCGCCGGATCCTGTGGGCCGAAGTCGAACGCTTGCGCGACACGGGGAAGACGGTGGTGCTGACGACCCACTACATCGAGGAGGCGGAGCGCTTGAGCGATCGCGTGTGCGTCGTGCAGCGCGGCACGATCGTCGCGGAGGCGTCCCCGGCGGAGCTGATCGCGCGCTACGGCGGCGCCGCGGCCGTCACGATCGTCGCCGACGGCTTCTCGCCCGACGCGTCGCTCGAGCGCCTGGGAACGTGGACGAAAGCGGGCGCGGAGTGGAAGCTCGCGACGCGCGGCGAGCCCGGGCTCGCGCTGGCCGCGGTTGTCACGCAGGCGAACGCCGCGGGCGCGAAGATCGCCTCGCTCGACATGCACCACCCGACGCTCGAGGATGCGTTCATCGCGATCACCGGCGAGACGCTCACGGAGCTGGAGACGGCATGACGCTGCTGCGGATGTTCCTCGTTCAGACGAAGTCGCATTTCGTCTGGTACTTCCGCCGCGACGGCGAGATGATGTTCTGGACGCTGGCGATGCCGGTGTTCTTCCTCGTGCTGTTCTCCTTCGCGTTCTCCGACGGGTCAAACACCGGCTCGTCGCGGTTCCTCGTCCCCGGGATCATCGGTGCGCAAGTGCTGAGCTCCGGCTTTTGGGGCGTCGGCGTGATGCTCGCGACGTTCCGCGAGAAGAACCTGCTGCGCCGGATCTATATCACGCCGATGCCGCCGTGGGTCTTCTTCGCATCGCTGGTCGTGTACCGCATGGCGCTGCTCGGCGCTCAAGCCGTGCTCCTGGTCGCGGTCGGCGCCTTCGTGTTCCACGTGCGCATCATCGGCAACCCGCTGGAGATCCTCGCCATCCTCGTCCTCGGCACGGCGACGTTCGTCTCGCTCGGGACGATCATCGGGGCGCTCGCGCGCACGACCGAGAGCGCGAACAACGTCGCCTCGATCCTGACCGTCCCGCTGGCGTTCCTGTCGGACGCCTACGTCCCCATCGACCGGTTCCCGCACGTCGTCGCCTCGGCGCTGCGGCTGCTCCCCTCGACCCAGTTCATCGACACCTTTCGGGACGTCGCCGTCGGGGGAGCCTCGCTCGGCGCGTACGGCGTCTGGATCGGGGCGCTGGTCGTGTGGACGATCGCCGGGACGGCGATCAGCGCGCGGACGTTCCGCTGGGTCTGAGGGCTGAGACGCTTTTGAGACGGCGGGCGGCTAGCATGGTGGGGCGGGTCATTCTGAACCCTACCGAGGAGGCACCCAGTGGCCGTATCCGTCAGAAAGTTCATCGACTGCCGTGAGTACCCGAGCGAGAACAACTGCTCGCTCAAGATCTCCGGGACCGAAGAAGAGGTCCTCGCCGCGGCCCGGCAGCATGCCGTCAGCGGTCATCGCCACGACGACTCGCCGGAGCTGCTCGAGATGCTGCGTTCGGGCCTCCGCGAGGAGCGCGCATGACGACCGCGGCGGCACCGCCGGTCCAACTCGACGAAGAGAAGCTCAACGCGTTCGTCGGCAAGATGATCGGCGACATCGGCGCGACGCTGAGCGGCGTGCTGATCCTGATCGGCGACCGGCTCGGACTCTACCGCGCGCTCGCCGCAAACGGCGCGCAGACGCCGGCCGAGCTTGCCGGCGCGACCGGAACCGATGAGCGGTACGTGCGCGAGTGGCTCGCGAACCAAGCCGCCAGCGGTTACCTCACCTACGACGCGAGCACGGGTGCCTTCACCCTCCCGCTCGAGCACCAGCCGGTTCTCTGCGACGAGAACAGCCCGGTGCTGTTGTGCGGCCTCTACCAGATCGCGCAGACGATGTTCGCCGACGAACCGAAGATCAGCGAAGCGTTCAAGACCGGCGCCGGCTTCGGCTGGCATCAGCACGACGAGCGGCTGTTCGCGGCGACGGAGCGCTTCTTCCGGCCCGGCTACAACGCGAACCTCGTCCCGAACTGGCTCCCCGCGCTCGAGGGCGTCGAGGCGAAGCTGCGTGCCGGGGCGAGCGTTGCCGACGTCGGCTGCGGGCTCGGCACGTCGACGATCGTGATGGCGCAGGCCTTCCCGAAGTCGCGGTTCACCGGGTTCGACTACCACGACGGGTCGATCGCGGCCGCCCGCGCGGCCGCGGAGAAGGCCGGCGTCGCCGACCGCGTTCGGTTCGAGGTCGCCGCCGCCAAGGCGTTCCCGGGCGCGGGCTACGACCTCATCACCTGCTTCGACTGCGTCCACGACATGGGCGATCCGGTCGGCGCCGCGCTGCACATGCGCCGCGCGCTCGCACCGGACGGCACGCTGATGATGGTCGAGCCGTTCGCGAACGATGCGCTCGACGGCAACCTGAACCCGGTCGGGCGCGTGTTCTACGCGTGCTCGACGCTGCTGTGCACGCCCGCGTCGCGTTCGCAGGAAGTCGGCCTCGCGCTCGGCGCGCAAGCCGGCGAAGAGCGGCTGCGCGCCGTCTTCGAAGAAGCGGGCTTCACGCGCTTCCGCCGGGCGACCGAGACGCCGTTCAACCTCGTGTTCGAGGCGCGGCCGTAGCGCTCTCTTCCGCAGCCAGCGCCTCCACCACGGCGGCGTTGAACGGAAGGGCCAGGTATGCCGCGCGCGCCGCCGGATCGTCGATGGCGGCGGCGCGCGCGCGCATGACCGATGCGGCCCGGTCGAGCAGCACACGCGCCGCGTGGTGCCGTTCGTGGAGCCGCTCGACCTGCGCCGCGACCCACAGCCATTCCGAGGGCTGCGGCGCGAGCTTGGGGTTCGCGTCGTACAGGTCGAGCAGCTCGCCGCTCGCGCGGGCCGCGGCCTCGGCGTCGCCCGCGCGCGCGTGGGCGAGCGCCAGCGCGCAGAGGTTCTCGCCGAGCCGGGGTGTCTCGCCGGCGGGCCGCCGCAGCGCGACGCCTTCTTCGAGGTGCGCGATCGCGTCGCGGTGCGCACCGAGCGCCGACTCCGCCGCCCCGAGCGTTCCGAGGGCGGCCGAGATCAGCGGCTGCGAGCGCAGGTCGCGCGCGATCCCGAGCGCCGACTCCGCCGCGCCGCGCGCCTCCTCGAAGGCTCCGCGCAGCCGGTGCGCATAGCTGCGGTCGACCGCCTCGACGCAGACGACCCAGCGAAAGCCGATCTCTTCCGCCACGTCCCGGGCGCGATCGTACAGCGCGAGCGCATCGTCGAGCAGGCCGAGCTCGGTGTGGAACAACCCGAGATCGACGCAGATGCTCGCGATGCCGACACGGTGCCCGATGCGCTCGTAGATCTCGCGGGCGCTCGCGTAGCGCTCGCGCGCGTCGCCGACGCGGAACGTATAGACCAAGCCGTTCGCGAGCGTATGCAGCGCAAGGGCCTCGCCTTCCCGGTCGCCGATCGCGCGGCTGATCGCGTGCGCTTCTTCCGCGAAGCGGGACATCGCGGCGTAGTCCTGCTGCACGAGCGCCGCGCGCGCGAACGACATCAGCGTTCGCACGAGCGCGCTTTGGTTGCCGATCTCCTCGACCCCGGCGCGCAGCTCGGCGAGCGCCGTTCGGGCCTCGGCGAGGCGCCCTTCGTAGATGTACGTGTCCGCGATGGCGAGCCGCGCCGCGGCGTGCGCGCCGCGGTCACCGGTCCGCTCGGCGAGGGCGACCAGCTCGGCGAAGGCGGCGCGCGCGCCGTCGAACTCGCTCGACGAGCGCAGGTACCGGGCGCGGCCTTCGAGGGCGCGTACGCGCCAGCGAGCCTCGCCGGAGCGCCGCGCGCGCCGCTCGAGCATCCGCAGCAGCACGCGTTCTGCGCGGCGCTCGCTCGTGACGTTCGCGAGGTCGATTCGCCGCGCCAGCACCGCGCAGATCGCGTCCTCGTCGTCCAGGTCGCGCGCCAGCCGCGTCAGCTCTCCGGCCGAACGCGCCTGCGCCTCGCGATCGCCGCGCGCCGCTTCGATCTGCTCGCGCAGCATCAGCGCCTCGAAGCGCCGCCGGCGCTCGCTTCCGAGCGCCAGCGCGCGCTCGAGATGCGCGCCGGCCTCCTCGTTGGCGTAGACGCCGAGCGCGCGCCGGGCGGCGAGGACGTACGCTTCGGCGGCGAGCTCCGCCTCGCCGCCGCGCTCCCAGTGGAAGCCCAGCGACGCCGCGACGTCGCCGCGCTGCTCGGCGTAGAGCTCCGTCATGACGTGCGCGACGCGGCGGTGCCGGCGCGCCCGCGCTTTCGGCGGGATGCCGTCGTACAGCACGGCCTGGATCACGCCGTGCGAGAACGCGTACTCGGCCGTCCCGCCGCCGCCGTGCTCGACCACGATGCGGCGGTCGATCAGCGTCTCGAGCGCGTCGAGGACCGCCGACTCGAGCCAGCCCGTCGTCTCCCGCAGCAGCTCGGCGTCGAACGCGCGGCCGATCGTCGCGGCTGTCTCGGCGAGCGCCTTTGCGGCGTCGTCGAGGCGTGCGATGCGCGACGCGAGCGCGCCGCGCACCGCCGGCGGAACGGCGCTCGCCGGCGCGCCGTCGTACTCCCAGCGGCCGCCGACGATCCTCAGCCGTCCGGTCTCGCCGAGATCGCACAAGATCTCGCCGAGGACGAAGGGATTCCCGTCGCTTCGTTCGTGCAGCACGCGGGCGAGCTCGTCCGGTGCGTCCGCGTCGCCGAGCGTGCGCACGATCTCCTCGACCGCCTCGCGCGTGAGCCGCGGAAGCGCGACGTGCAGCGCCGCGCCCTCGTGCTCGAGGCGACGGCGGATCGCGCGCAGGGGATGCGTGAGCGGCAACTCGTCCTCGCGGTACGTCGCGACGATGAGCAGCTTCGCGGCCGTCGCGCGCCGCGCGAGATGCTCCAGCAGGGCGACGGTCGCGGCTCCGGCCGCGTGGGCGTCCTCGACGATCAGCACCAGCGGTCGCCGCGCTGCAAGCGCCGCCCACACGTCGGCGCACGCCTCGAACAAGCGCACGCGCTCGCGAGCGGGATCGACCGGTGCGAGCGCCGCCGCGTCGCCCGCGATCGACGGGACCAGCGCGCTGAGCGCTGCGAGCGACAACGGATCGGCTCCCGCGCGGCGCAGCAACGGCGCAGCCGCGCGCAGCATGTCGCAGACCGGCTGGTACGGGACCGTCTCGGGCGAGCTCGTCGTCGCGGCGTAGACCTGCGCGCCGTCGGCCTCGGAGAGCGCCGCGAACTCGCGCACCAGCCGCGTCTTGCCGATCCCCGCTTCGCCGCCGACAAGCACCAGCGTGCCGTGACCGGAGGCCGTGGCGCGCCGGCACTCGGTCAGCAGCGCCAGCTCGTTCGCGCGACCGGTGAAGGGCAGCGCGTGGAGCGTTTCGCCGCGCACGCGGCCCGCCGCGGCGGCGCTCGTCGCGGCCGGCGCAAGCTCGTCGCGCACGAGCGCGTCGTAGAGCGCGCGCGTCTCGGGCATCGTCTCCGCGCCGAGCTCGGCGCCGAGCGTGCGCGCGAAGCGCTCGTACTCGGCCAGCGCGCCGGCGCGGTCGCCGGTCTCGAAATGGAGCGTCATCAGCGTGCGAAGCGTATCCTCACGCCACGGGTCCGCCTGCAGCAGCCGCCGTGCCGCGGCGAGTGCGGCGACGTTCTCTCCGGCGGCGCGCAAGCTCGCCACGTGCGCGCTCAGCGTCCGCTCGAACGACGCGCGGAGCCGCTCGCGGTCGGGTGCCAGGCATTCCTCATCCGAATCGGCGAGCAGATCGCCGCTGTAGAGATGCACGGCGGCGGCACGCGTGTGCGGAACGCCGGCAAGCCGCTCGAACTCCGTCACGTCGAGTTCGGTCGGGGCGGCCGGGTTCCACCTCACCTGCGTCGCGCCGGCGAGGATCCACGGCCGTTCGGGCGGTGCGGCGGGAAGCAGGCGCGTTAGGTAGTTCAGGTGCCGGCGAAGGTTGGCGCGCGCGTCTTCGCCGGCGGCGTCGGGCCACAGCGCGCCGGCAAGCGTGCGGCGCGCGATCGGCGCGTCGCGGTGCAACAGCAGATAGGCGAGCAGCGGGAGCACCTTCGGGCGCGCGGCGAGCGGGATCGGTGCGCCGTCGAACGCGATGCTCGGTCTACCGAAAAGCCGGACGCGCAGCATGCGAACCTCGCCGACGCGGTGTAGGCGGGGACGAGTTGACGCTCGGCCGGCTCGACCCTGCCGCGCGGCGCGGCAGGGCCGCTCACGGTGCTACGGCTTGGTGCCGCCCGTTCCGCCGCTCGTGCTGCTGCCGCCGGTCGTTCCGCCCGTGGTACCGCCGGTCGTGGTCGTCGTCGAATTCGTCTGCCCGTTCGTCGTCGACGCCGAGCGCTGGTTCCACGGCTGCCACACGAAGAGTGCGATCGCCAGGAGTACCACGACGATGACGGCGACGAGGATTCCGGTGTTGTTGCCGCCCGATGCGGAGTCGCGTTCTACCATGAGTGCTTGCCCTTTCGTGGTTCGTTCGATATGGGGCTCGCTTACCCGAGAACGCGAAAAGAAAATCACCGTGGTCAGCGCGGCAACCGCTCGACGATCGTGACGTTCGCCAGTCCGCCGCCCTCACACATCGTCTGCAAGCCGTAGCGCCCGCCGCGCCGTTCGAGCGCGTGCAGCAGCGTCGTCATCAGCTTCGTACCGGAGCTCCCGAGCGGGTGTCCGAGCGCGATCGCACCTCCGTGCACGTTGAGCTTCGCGGGATCGGCGCCCGTCTCGCGCAGCCACGCCAGCGGCACCGGCGCGAACGCTTCGTTCACTTCGAAGAGGTCGATGTCGTCGATCGTCATCCCGGCTTTGCGAAGCGCGCGCTGCGTCGCCGGGATCGGCGCTTCGAGCATGATGACGGGATCGTGGCCGAGGACGCTCATGTGATGGACGCGCGCGAACGGCTTCGCGCCGAGCGCCGCCAGCCCGCGCTCGTTCGCGACGAGACACGCCGACGCGCCGTCGCAGATCTGGCTCGCGCTCGCCGCCGTGAGGCGCCCTTCGGGACGGAGCACTTTCACCGCGCGAATCGCCTCCACTGTCGCGTCGAAGCGGATCCCTTCGTCGACGGTGTGCGCCGCAGAGCTGCCGTCGGCAAGCATGACGTCGACCGGGACGATCTCGTCGGCAAACGATCCGGCGTTCGTCGCATCGATCGCCTTGCGATGGCTGGTGAAGCTGTAGGCGTCGAGGTCGTCGCGCGAGAGATCGTACTTTAGCGCCATCATCTCCGCGCCGGAGAACTGGCTGAACTCGACGCCGGGATAGCGCTCCTCCATCCGCGGGCTCTTGTAGCCGCCGTACCCGTGCTGCGCCGGGAACGCGGTCGAAAGCGTGATCGGGACGCGCGTCATGCTCTCGACGCCGCCGGCGATGACGACGTCCATGGCGCCCGACATGACCGCCTGCGCCGCGAAGTGCAGCGCCTGCTGCGACGAGCCGCACTGCCGGTCGACCGTCGTCGCCGGGACGCTTTCGGGCAGCGACGACGCGAGCACCGCGTTGCGCGCGACGTTCATCGCCTGCTGTGCGATCTGCACGACGCAGCCCAGGATGACGTCGTCGATCAGCGCCGGGTCGGCACCGGCGCGTTCCACGACGGCGTCGATCACAAGCGCCGCGAGATCGGCCGGATGCCGGCCCGCCAGCATCCCGCCCTTGCGCCCGCCCGCGGTCCGCGCAGCGGCGACGATGTACGCTTCCGGCATGCGGTGACACTACCGCGACCGGCTTCCCGGACCTTCGCGCACGAGCGCCGAACCACACTGCGACGCCTAACGAAGGGTGACATGAGCCGAAGGACCGAATCGTGGCGAAATGGCGGCGGATTCACGTCCGGATTTTGAAGTCGTGGGGCCGGGCGGCGACGTAAAGCTCGTTGCGGAAGTGAAGGGCTCAGGTCACAACCCGGAGCGCGCGCGCCAACAGGCCTCGCGGTATGCGGCGATGCTGAACGCCCCATGGGCGATGGTCGCAACGCCGCAGCAGGTGCAGCTCTTCCGGTGGCGCGTCGGTACGACGCTTGAGGAAGTGGATTCTCTCCCGATGAGCCGCTTAGTCGAGCGCTACGGTCGCCAAAACGAGCGTGGTCTCTATTTCGAGTCGTATGTCCGGACGATGTTGGAGCTGTGGTTGCGAGACCTGACGCTGCATTGGAAAGCCGCGCAGGGTCCCCCACCGACGATCGGTCCCGAAGAATTCGAAAATGCCGTGCGGAAGGGAACACTTCTCGTCGAACCGTGACGTTGTATCTCGAAACGAATGCCATCGTCGGCATTGCCGCCGATCAGCAATCGGACATAGCAGCGGCGGTGTTTCGCGGAAATGTTCCGATCCTGGTCCCATCCTGTTGTCTCATGGAATCCTACGGGGCGGTTGCGTACAAGATTCGGGATCTCGACGGGCTCGTTCGAAGACTTGGTTCAGCGATCCATGATTACGGTCGCAATCCTGCGAACGCGACTACCGCCGGATACATCGCGGACCTCTCAGACGCGCAAGCTGCGATTGCCTTGATTCAAAACGATATGCAGGTTCGGCTCGCCGATTGTATTGATCGGCTCGCCGGCATTCATGCGTTCTTTGACCCTCCGGCGCGTGTCGTCCAGCGGAGCGCGCGGGGTCCGCGCCTCATCGACCATCCGACCGACAACCTCATCGCGCATGCGATCGTCGACCATGCGCAGACGCGCGGCGACCAAAGTGTATTCTATACGGAAGACCGCAAAGCTGACTCGTTCGCCTCGATCGTCGCGCTCCTTGCCGCCGAGAACGTAACGCTCGTCCACGATTTTCCCGCCTTGACGGCGTTTCTCACTGCCAGCGGCTTCCAGTACGTCACAACGTGACCTTCCCGGCGCAGAAGACCGTGCTCGTTGCCGGGGGAGCGGGCGGCGTCGGTGAAGGGATCGTGCGCGCATTGCTGCTCGCGACCGACGTGCGCGTCGTGGTCACGTCGCGCAGCGCTGCGCGGCTGGCGCTGCTGGAGGAGCGGCTCGCGGACGCGGCCGGTTGCGGGCGCCTCATCGGGATCGTCGGGAACGCGGGCGATCCGGCCGGGGCCGACGCGATCGGCGAGCGCATTCGCGCCGACGTCGGAGCGCTGCAGGTCGCGATCCCTTCGCTCGGCGGGTGGTGGGAAGGCGGGCCGCTGCTGAGCGCCGGCCTCGCGACGTGGGAAGCCGTGATGTCGGAGATGCTGACGACGCATTTCGTGTTCGCGCGGCGGTTCGTTCCGGAGCTCGAGCGCGAGCCCGGCGGATGGTATCTGGCGATCGGCGGCGGCGCCGCGTTCTATCCGGTGCCGAGCTCCGGCATCGTGTCGATCGCAGCCGCCGCGCAGGTGATGCTGACGCGCACGCTCGCGCGCGAGCATACCGCCAACGGCATCCGCATCAACGAGCTGGTCGTGAACGGTCCGGTCCGCACGCGCGACTCCGAAGCGATCTCCGCTCCCGACTGGATCACGGCGGACGAGGTCGGCGGCGTGGTCGCGGACCTGATTCGCGACGGAACGACGAGCTGGCCGCGCTGGCGCGAGCAGGGGCCGCTGCTCATCATGGATCCGGTGCGGTGAGCGCGAGCGCGGCGAACGTCGCCAGCCAGTGCTCGCCCATGTAGTCGGCGGAAAGCTGCGGCAGCGCCGCGGCGAGATGCTTCCCGGCGGCGTCGCGCAGCGGCCCGACGCGCGGGTCGGTCGCCGGAAGCGTCGCAGAGATCGAGCGAAAGCACCAAGCGCGGCTGAGGTTCAACCCGTCGAGGTGCGCGATGCGGCCGTCGGTGCGGTCGCTGACGGTCGCCGGAACGAACAGCACCGCCGGCCGCCGGAAATGCAGCTCCGGCAAGAACTGCTGCAGCCACGTCGCGAACGCGGCCGGCGGCAGGATGCGTCGCATGCACTCGGCCTCGACGAGAACGGGGGAGAGGAAGTCCTCACCGTCGGGTTCCCACACCTGGCGGTCCGCGTCGGCGGCGAACCACGCGCTGCCGTGCCGCACGGCGAGCGCGAGCAACCGCTGGTCGTCGCACGCGCGCGCGTATGCGAGCGCCAGCGCGAGCGCAAACGCGCTGTTGCCGTGCGTCCCCGCTCGCACCGGGTACGTCGCGTTCGGCAGATACGCGGCGAAGCGGCCGGCGAAGGCCTCTCCGAGCGGCGCGAGCGCCGCGTACCACGCGCGACCACGATCGGTCTCGTGCCGCGAGAGCTCCGCGACCAGCGTCAGCAGCCACGCCCATCCGTACGGCCGCTCGAACGTCGTCCCCGCTTCCCGCGCGTACGCCAGCTCGCGCTCGACGTTGGCGCGCGTCATCTGGCCGTCGAAGAGCGCCCGGATCGCCAGCCGCTCGCGCACTTCCGGGAAGCGCCGCAGCACGGTCGCGAGCAGCCAGTAGCCGTGGACGCACGAATGCCAGTCGAAGCTGCCGTAGAAGATCGGGTGCAGCGCGCGGGGGCCGCGAACGTCGTCCGGACCGCGCACCACGTGATCGAGCTTGTTCGGGTACTCCCGGGTCACGTGACCCAGCGCGATGCGCGCGAACCGCGACGCAAGCTCGAGCGTCAGCTCCGAGCTCACCGGCCGGCGAGTCCGGCGGAGAAGACGCGGTGGCGATCGCGCCCGAGATACGAGCCCACCGTGAGCGCGTAGCGCTTCCCGACCGGCACCCGCGCGTTCCCTTCGAGCGCGCCGCCGCGAACGAGCAGATCGAAGCGCGCGGGCGCATCCCAGGTGAGCCAGACGACGTCGCGGTCGAACCGGCGGCGGATCTGGAACATCTGCGGCGCTCCGCCGGGGTACGAGACGGTCGTCGCGTCGAGGACGTCGCCGTCCCGCAGCGACCATGCGCGCAGGGAGACGCGCGGCGCGATCTCCCAGCCGAGCGAAGCGCCGAAGCCGCGGTTGACCGCGCTCGGCGCGACGTCGCCCTCCGAGTACGCGACCAGCTCGGCGCGCAGGCGGTGGCGATCGGAGTACGCGATGCTCGCTTCGCCGAGCGTGCCGCGCGCGAGGGCATACCCCGGCGTGCCGAGCGTCGAGGTTCCGATACCGGTATGGAGCGTCCAGTTCGGGCCGAGCGGCGCGTCGAGCGCGAACGACGGCAGCAGCGCGGTCGCGTTCGAGTCGATGCCGACGTCGTACGACTGCTCGCCGCCGTACGCGATCGCGAGGGCGGCCGTCGCCCGCACGACGTTTCCGCGCGACGTTCCGAGCACGAGCGCGGCGTCGCGATGTTCCGCCTGCGTCGCGCCGAGCGCGCCGCGTTCGTACCGGTATCGCGCCCGCAGCGCGATCGCGTTCGGGCCGCGTCCCGATGCGTCGAGCGCGAGGTCGGTGACGCTGCCGTCGTCGGAGGTCCCGTTGAGGCTCGCGTCGTCGGCGGTGAGGCCGACGTGCGCTCCGAGGTCGTAGGTGCGCAGCGCCGCGCGCAGATCCGCGCCGGCGCCGGCGTAGTGGCCGTCCGGCGTCGAGCCGGCGAGCGCGACGAACGACGCGCGCAACGGGCCGAACGACTCGCTCGCATGCGCCGCGACGAGTCGCCGAACGCCGCCGGGATCGAACGAGAACGCCGCCACCGCGCCCGGATCGCGTCCCACCGCGAGCGCGGCGTCGCGGTTCGTCGCGCGCACCGCGTCGGCACGGTCGAACAGCCGGAAGTCGATGAGCCCGCCGCCGGCGCGGTCGCCGTACCAGGGCGCCTGCAGCGGATCGCGGACGTCCAGCGCGCCGAAGCCGTGCGCGGGAAGGAGCGTCGTCGTGTCGGCCCCGTCGGCGCGGCGGTAGAACGGCAATCCCTCGATCGTCGTGACGCTGCGACCGCGCGCCAGCCAGCGGTCGCTGATCGTCCCCGGAAAGACGACCCGGTACGGAACGACGGCGGCGACGTCGCCCGGGGCACCGGCCGGGAGCGCGGCGACGTCGGCGACGCCGGGGACGAGGTCGGCGGCGCGGTGCCGGCGCACGATCGCCGTTAGCGGCGCCCCGCCGGCGGGGACCGTGAGCCGGACCGGCTCCGCGTTCTCCGCGCTCACCACGACCGTCGCCGGATGCGAGGGCGTCGCGAGCGCAAACGTTCCGTCGGCGGCGCTCCGGTCGCGTGCCAGGACCGCGCCGGCGGCGTCGAGGGCGGTGATCGAGGCGCCCGCGACGACCGCGCCGTCTTGGTCCCGCAAGGCACCGACCACGAGCTCGTCCGCCTGCGCCGCGCTCGAGGGCGGCATACATGCGGCGGTCGCGAGTGCCAAGGCAAGGACGATTTTCAGGAACCCTTCACGACGCTCTGGTAGTATCCCAGGTATGAGGAACCTTCGGCGCTCGGCGATCGCCGTGGTGCTCGCGCTCGGCGCGTGCATCGGCGCTGCCGCAGGCGCGGAGCTGCTCCTCGACGACCCGGCCGCTTCGCTCGTCGCGAGCCCCCCTCCGGGGGTGCTCGGACCGATCACCGAGAGCGGCCGCACGGGCTGGAACTGCGCGCCCGAGCGCGCCGCGATGGCCCGAACGGCGGCTGCCGCGGGTCTGCCGCACGACTGACGTGACGAACCGGGTGGCGGTCGCGGCGGCATCGGTACTCGCGTTCGCCGTCCTGGCCGCCGGGGCTTCGGCCCAGACGTACGGCCGTCCGACCGCCGCGCCCCGCACGACCGATGCCGGGGCGCTGACTGCGCAGGCCCGCGAGCGCGAAGTGCACGAGCGCTTCAGCCGCGGCGTGACGGCCGAGGAGCACGGCGACTGGGGCGCCGCGGCGACCGAGTTTCGGCGCGTCGTCGCGCTCGATCCGCCCGAGCCTCGCGGCTCGACCGCGCGCTACGACCTCGCGCTCGCCGAGATCCATCTCGGTCACGACGCCCCCGCGGCCGGGCTGCTCGAAGACGCGCTCCATCGTGATCCGCGTTTCGCCGCCGCCGCCGCGAACCTGGTCGCCGTCCATCTGCGCCAAGGCAACGTCGCGGCGGCGCGATCGGTTGCAGAACGCTTCGTCGCGTTCGCACCCGACTCGGCGTCGGCGCTGTACGGTCGCGGGCTCGCCGCGCTGAAGAGCGGCGACCTCGCCGTCGCGCGCGCCGACTTCCGCAAGCTCGTGGACAACGATCCGAGCTACGCGGTCGCGCACTACGACCTCGCGCTGGTCGAGCTGCGCGCGGGCCGCGATGACGCGGCGCGCGTCGAGCTCGAGCACGCGCTCTCGCTGGTTCCCGGCTACGCGCGCGCGCGTTTCGCGCTCGGCACGGTGCTGATGCGCGGCGGACGTCGCGCCGACGCTCGGCTCGCGTTCGACCGCTGCGCACGCGATGCGGCCGACCCGGCGCTGCGCGCGCTCGCGATCGACCTTCGCGACCGGCTGGCTCAGCAGTAGTCAGCCGCGCCCGGCGGCGCGCAGCAGCTCGAGCAGCTCGCGGTCCGACGTGGTCGAGAGCATCACCAGCCGCATCGGCCGCGCTTCGGCGTCGAGAACGTACGCGAACGTCCCGTGGAAGCGGCCGTCGAGCCGCGGGACGTTGAACGCGTCGAGCAGCCGCCGCACCTCGCCCGGATCGCCGCTCGCCCAGCGCCAGCGCGCCGCGTCCGCGCCGAACGAGCGCGCCTTGGACGCCATGACGATGGGACGGTCGAAGTCGGGATCGAGCGTCACGGTGAGCAGGCGCGCGTCGATGCGGGCGCGCCGGAGCTCTCCGGCGAGCCGGGCGAAGATCGCCTCGGCGACCGGGCACGCGTCGCCGCAGCGCGAGGCGACGAAGATCACCGCCGTCGGCCGGCGCAACGCGCGCAGCGTGAAGGGCGTTCCGTTCTGATCGACCAGCGGGACGTCGCGCGCGTCGCGCGGCCCCGCCGCCTGCGCCGGCGCGGGTCCCGTCGCGAGCATGGCCGCGAGAGCGACCGCGCCCAGGGCGATGCGAGAACCACGCGGCGACATGCGAAAACCCTCCCGGACGGCGGCCTGGGGCGACGGTATCGGCCGAAGCTGAAGCCGCGGTGAAGCGGCGCGCCGCACCTTTTCACCGTTTCTTCAGACAACGGAGCGCCGCGGCGCGGGGGCGAACCAGCGTGCGTGCGCATCCTCGTCGTCGAAGATCAGCGTGAGATCGCGGACGCTATTCGCGCGATGCTCGAACGGCGCAAGTACGCGGTCGACGTCGCGAGCGACGGGGACCGCGGCTACGACATGCTCCTGCGCGGGACGTACGATGCGGCGGTCGTCGACGTCGTCCTCCCCGGCCGCGACGGGTTCGCGATCTGCCGTGAGGCGCGGGCGGAGGGCGTCGCAACGCCGGTGCTGTTCCTCACGGCGCGTGATGCCGTCGAGGACCGCGTGCGCGGGCTGGACGCGGGCGCCGACGACTACCTCGTGAAGCCGTTCGTCGAGGACGAGCTCGCGGCGCGGCTGCGCGCGCTGCTGCGCCGGGCCGCGCTGCCGATCCACGCCACGCTGCAAGTCGGCGACCTCGAAGTCGACCGCGGCGCGCGTGCGGTCCGCGTCGCGGGGAAAGAGGTCCCGCTCGGCGCGACGGAGTTCCGGCTGCTCGAGTACCTGGCGGCGAACGCCGGGATCGCCGTCACGCGCGCGCAGATCCTGGAGCGCGTCTGGGGTGACGACTTCGACGGTTCGAGCAACGTGGTCGACGTCTACGTCAGCGCGGTGCGGAAGAAGCTCGCGGCGGTCGGCGCGCGGGACCGCATCGCGACCGTTTGGGGAGTCGGGTACTCATTGCACGCGTAATCGCGCGCCTGTGCGCGTCGTATCTGGCGATCCTGGTCGTGCTGCTGGTCGTCCTCGACGCGGTCGCGTACTGGTATCTCGCCGGCCGCGAGCACGATCTGCTCCAGCCGATCCTCTTCACCGACGTGGGACGCGCGGTCTACGACGCGGCGCTGCGCCGCACGGCGGCCGGCCTCGCGTTGCTGGACGTGCCGCTGCTGCTCTTCGCGGGGATCGCTTCGTACCTGCTGGCGCTGATCTCGGTGCGGCCGCTGGTCGAGGCGCGCGAGCGCGAGGCGCGCTTCGCCGCCGAGGCGGCGCACGAGCTGCGCACGCCGCTGGCGCGGATCGCGAGCGTGGCGCAGACTGCGCGCGGCGGCGGCGCCGCGGCGAGCGACGACGCGTTCGCGCGGATCGCGGCGATGGCGGTGGAGGCCTCCGGCACGATCGCGGACCTGCTCTCGCTCGTGCGCGAGGAGCGCGTCGCGCCGAAGCTCTCCGAGCCCGTCGATCTCGGCGCGCTGGCCCGCGCGGCCGTCGAAGCCGCGCGCAGCGGCGCGATCGCGCACGAGGTCGACGCCGGCGCCGGGTGCTGGGTGGAGGGCGACGAGCGGCGGCTGCGGCGGCTCGCCGACAACCTCCTCGAGAACGCGAGCCGGCACGCGCGCGCGCGCGTCCGCGTGCGGGTCGCGCCCGAGGGCGAGTGCGTCGCGCTCAGCGTCGAGGACGACGGTCCCGGCGTCCCGCCGGAGATGCGCGACAAGATCTTCGAGCGTTTCGTGCGCGCCGACCAGGACGAGCGCGGGAGCGGCCTGGGGCTCGCGATCTGCCGTGCGATCGCGCGCGCGCACGGGGGCGACGTGGTGCTCGAAGACCGCAACCGGTTCATCGCGCGGCTGCCCAAGTTCGAGCTGACCTGAGAAGAGTCTGAAAGCGCGCGGCGGCGCGCTTCATCGCCGTCTCACGCTCGGCGGCGACCATGCGCTCGTGCGAGCTTCCGCCGTGCTCCTCGTTCTGTTCGCGACGTTCGGATTGCCGGGCTGCACCCCCGGCGCGACCGCGGCAGGCGCGGGAGCCGGCGGGACCGCCGCCACGACGATCGACATCTCGCTGACCTCGTCGACCGCGGTCGCGACGCAGTACGGCACGGCGGGCGGCTACGCGCCGGCGGTGACGATGGTCGCGCTCGGCTCGACGGTCCGCTTCGTGAACGTCGACTCGATCTCGCACACCGCGTCGTCGTTCGGAGGAACCGCGTTCCCCTCGGCGTCGCCGCTCGGCGGTTCGGCGCTCAACACGAACGGCGCGACGCTCTCCGGAGGCTGGACGAGCGGGACGCTCGCCGCCGGAACCGCCTCGCAGCCGCTGCTCGCCGATCGCGCCGGGACGTACCTGTTCGGCTGTTTCTTCCACTACGACGCGACGCCGCCGATGCGCGGTGCGATCATTGTTCAGTAAGCGGCTCGCAGCCGTCGCGTTGGCGATCCTGGCCGGGGCGCTCGCGCCGCGGCCCGCGCAGGCGATCCCGATCTTCGCGCAGCGCTACGACCTGCGCTGCGACGCCTGCCACTCCGTGCTGCCGGAGCTCAACCAGTTCGGCAACGAGTTCCGCAACCGCGGCTACCGGCTCGACGGCGCGCCGAAGCACGGAACGACGATCGTCGCGCTGCGCGAGCAGATCGGCTACACGCCGGCGCCGACCGACGGGACGACGCGCAAGATCGTCCCGGCGGGGATCGTGCTGGGCGCGCTCGAGGTCGGCCGCGTCGAAGCGTTCATGCACGAGACGCTCGGAAGCGAGGGCAGCACCTCGTCGCTCTTCCTCGGCTATCTCGCGTACCGCGACGTCCACTCCACGGTGCTCTACCGTGCGGGTCTGATGGAGCTGCCGCTGGTGCACTCGCCGGCGCAGCGCAACGACACGCTCACGACGTACGGGTACGAGGGGACGCTGGTCGGGCTCAACGACCTCACGCTCGCGACGCCGCGCTGGGGATTCGAGGCCGAACGAAACGTCGGCCGCGCGCAGCTCGCCGCGACGGTCGCGTTCGGCAACGCGGGCGGTTCGGCGTACGGTGGGAAGCCGGTGGTCACCGGCCGCAACGAGGCCTTCGCCGCGCCGGAGTACGGCCTCTTCGCGCGCCTCCCGCTGAGCGACAACCTGCGCGTGGGCCTCGACGCGCTCGCCGGATCGCGCTCGATCGCCGTCGGCGGCGCCCCCGCGTTCGCCGATCCCTATCAGCGCTTCGGCGCGTCGGTCGAAGCACGCCGCGGGCGGCTGGAGCTGCTCGCCGAGCAGTGGTGGGGGCACGACCACAACGCCGACGGTCTCGGCGGCCGCATCGACTCCGACGGCGGGTACCTGCGGCTGCGATGGCGGCTCGGCAATCATGCCTTCGTCGGGGTGCGGGAGGACGCCGCCGCCGCGCCCGCGGCGACGCGCTCCCTCCTGTGGTACGCGGAGACGCACGTCACGCCGCACGCGCGGCTGCTCGTCCAGCAGACGCGCCCGCTCCCCGGCGGCCCGACGTCGCTGCAGGCGGCGCTCACCGTCGGCGTCCCCTGGCCGCGGGGCAAGTAGCGACCGAGGGCGCAACCGGGCCCGGACGCCGCGAAGTCGAAGACGTCGTTTCACCCGCTGAACCGACGGAGACCGCATGCTCGCCGAGACGCCGTACCGCTTCATCCTTTCGGAAACCGCTCCCGGCGGGATCGCGCTCGTCACCCTGAACCGGCCCGAGAAGCGCAACGCGCTCTCGCTCGACGTGATGCGGGAGCTGATCGGGGCGTTCGAAGCGCTCGGCGAAGACCGTGCGGTCAAAGTGGTGATCCTGCGCGGGCTCGGGCCCGCGTTCAGCGCCGGACACGACCTGCGCGAGATGCTCGAGCGCAGCGTCGAAGAGTACCGCCTGGTCTTCGACACGTGCGTGCGGCTGATGGAGACCATCCAGTCGATCCCGCAACCGGTCATCGCGGAGATCGCGGGAATCGCGACCGCCGCGGGCTGTCAGCTCGTCGCGACGTGCGATCTCGCGGTGGCGTCCAGCGAGGCGCGGTTCGCGACCCCGGGCGTGAAGATCGGTCTGTTCTGCACGACGCCGATGGTCGCGCTGACGCGCGCGATCGGGCGCAAGCGCGCGATGGAGATGCTGCTCACCGGCGCGATGATCGACGCGCGCACCGCGGCGGAATGGGGTCTGATCAACCGCGTCGTCGCGCCGCACGAGCTGGGCGCGGCGACCCTCGAGCTGGCGCATCGCATCGCCTCGGCCGCGGGCTTCGTCGTCGGTTTGGGGAAGGCGGCGTTCTACGCGCAGATCGATCTCGATCAGCCGAAAGCGTATGCGTACGCAAAAGAAGTGATGTCGATGAACGCGCTCGCCGCCGACGCGCAAGAAGGGATGGAGGCGTTCGTCTCCAAGCGCGCGCCGTCGTGGAGAACATGATCGAACGCAGCGATCCGCTGCATCCGCGCGGGTAAGCGAGCAGGCGTTACGGACTCTTAACCGGGGGGTGCGGCGGGGGACAGGAATCGCACCCCGATTTTCCAATCATTCCGTTTGTCGGCTTGTGGGCCGCGTCCGTGAGACGCCGATCATCGTCGCCCACACCCGGTAGTAGGGCAACCTGCTACGCGACGGCAGCAAGGCCCGCTTCACGCGGGTCTTGTTGTTTTCCGGCGAACACGGCGCGGCGTGAACTATCGCCGTCTGCTGCTGGCCGTACTCGCGGTTGGGCTCCTCGCGTGCCTCTTCGTCGCGGTCCGGCGGGAGCGGCACGAGCACCGCGCCGGCCGTGTCGAGATCGTGATGGACGATCAGGACTTCCAATCTCTAGCACGATCGTACGCATATGACCAGCGGGCGTTCCTGGTCGCGCTGCGCCGCGCAGGACTCACCTCGCTGGCGGTCCAGGAAGAGCTGGGCGGGCAGGTCTCGAGCTCGCCGAGCGCCGCCCTCTATTCCGGCCCGGCGCTCCTCGATCAAGCGAAGCTGACCGGATTCCACGACCCGGTGTTCGCGCGGCTGGCGGTTCACGGGATCCGCACCGACGAGGTGTACCTGGTCGCGTACGACGCGGCGACGGCGGCACGCTACACGCGGCAGCTCGCGCTGAAGTTCTCGCCGCGCGCCGTGCGCGTGCTGCGCCGGACGATCCCGGCGGTGTTCGCGATCCGGACGCAGCCGGATTACTTCTCCTCGGTGGGACTGGGACTGCCGAACGATCGCGTCGCGCTCGCCCGCGAGCTCGCGCTCAAGCTGGTCCCGCGCCTGCAGAACGACGAGCGCTTCAAGGCGTCGCAGATCGACGCGCTGCTCGGCGATGCGGTGGCCGGTCACGATGCGCACACGGTCGTGTTCTTCGGTCTGCGCAACCAGGTGCTCGGGTATCCGGACGCCGTCGATGCCGCGGCGAGCGCGATGCGCGCGCTGCACGTCGACTTCGGGACGATCGAGACGTACGACGTCCGCCAGAACCAAGCGGGGAGCGAGTCGCTCGCGAAGGATCTGCCGAACGCGACCGTCCGCGTGCAGCCGATCTCGAAGACGGAACAGGACAAGCTGCGACCCGAGGAGATCGTCCAGCGCTACGATCTCGGCGTGCGCGAGCGCAACGTCCGCGTCGTGTACCTGCGCCCGTTCGCGCACCAGTGGGCGGGCCGCTCGATCGAGCAGACGAACGTCGAGCTGGTCCGGCAGATCGCCGCGGGCATCCGCGCCGCCGGGCTGCGCGTCGGCGCGGCGTCCCCGTTCGAGACGTTCGTCCCGCGCTGGTGGGAGATCGTCCTCGCGTCGCTCGCGGTTCCCGCGATCCTGCTGTTGCTTCTCGCCGAGTTCGGCGTCGGCGGACCGCGCTGGGCGATCGCCTTCATCGCGCTCGACCTCGTGCTGGTCGTGGCCGGGATCGCGTCGCACCACGACATGGCAGTCCGCAAGCTGCTCGCGCTCGCCGGAGCGATCGCCTTCCCGGTCGCCGCGTTCGCCGCGATCGCGCCGGCGTTTCGCGCCCCCCGCGCGCCTTCGACCGGCGCGGCGATCCTCGACGGGATCCGGGTCGTGGCGATCGCGACGCTGATCACGCTCGGCGGCGCCCTGGTCGTCGTCGGGCTTCTCTCGACCCCGCTCACGATGCTGGAGATCGACCGCTTCAGCGGCGTGAAGCTGGTGCTGGCCGCGCCGCCGGTCCTGTGCCTGCTGCTCTACGTGTTCACGCGGCGCTGGGGCTCGGCCCTGACGGCGCGCGAGCTCGGCGAGGCGCCGGTCAAGGTCCTCCCGCTGGTCGCCGGGATCGTGCTGATCGCGGCCGGCTATCTGGTTCTCGCCCGCAGCGGCAACCAGAGCGACATCGCGCCGTCGGCGTTCGAGCTGGCGCTGCGCTCGCACCTGACGACGCTGCTCCAGGTCCGCCCGCGCTTCAAGGAGTTCGTCGTCGGCTTTCCCGCGCTAATGCTGATCGCCGCGCTGCTCCCCGCGCACCGCGCGCGCTGGGGCTGGCTGTTCGCGCTCGCGATCGGGGTGGGGCTCGGCGACGTCGTCGACACGTTCTCGCACCTGCACACGGCGCTCGCCGTCTCGCTGCTGCGTCTCGCCAACGGCGGCGTGCTCGGGATCGTGATCGGCGCCGTCGCCGTCGCGGTCTACCGCTACGCGGTGGGTCAGGTCGAGCGGCCCCCGAAACCGGCGGCCGAGCGCGAGCAAACCGTGTGAAGCCGCGTTTTCTCCTCAGTGGGTACTACGGGTTCGGAAATCTGGGGGACGAGGCGCTGCTGCAGGTCATCGTCGAGCGCCTTCGCGCGCGCTGGCCGGCGTGTGAGATCGACGTGCTGAGCGGCAATCCGGCCGCGACCGCGGCGGCGTACGGGGTCGATGCGACCCCGCGGATGGACTTGGGACGGCTGCGCGGCGCGATCGAGCGCGCCGACGTCGTGCTCTCGGGCGGCGGGGGGCTGCTGCAGAACGTGACGAGCCTGAAGAGCCTGCTCTACTACAGCGGCGTCATCAAAGGCGCGATCGCGGCCGGCAAGCCGACGATGGTCTTCGCGCAGTCGGTCGGCCCGCTGGACTTCTGGGGCCGTTCGGTCGTGCGGACGTTCTGCAAGGGGCTGGCCGGGGCGACGGTCCGCGACGAGCGCTCGCGCGCGCTGCTCCGTTCGCTGGTCGCCGGTGTTCCGGTCGAGCGCACCGCCGACCCGGTGTTCCTGTTCGAGCCGGGCGGCGCGCCGCTCGATCTTGCGGCCGAAGGGCTGGCCGGCGACGACGCGCCGCTCGTCGTCGTCTCGGTGCGCAAGTGGCACGGCGCCGACGCCACGGCGCGCGGCGTCGCGAGTGCCGTCGACCGGCTCGCCGGCCGGCACGGCGCGCGGGTCGCGTTCCTGCCGCTCGGAGGTCCGCCCGACGCCGAGGTGTCGACCACGATCATCCGGCGTTGCGCGTCGACCCCCGTCCTGCTCCCCGACTATCCGCTCAACCAGGCCGCGCAGGTGATCGGCCGCGCCTCGTTGGTGATCGGGATGCGGCTGCACGCGCTGATCATCGCGGCGCGGCTCGGCGTTCCGTTCTTGGCGCTGCCGTACGATCCGAAGGTCGTCGCGCTGCTGGAAGACCTGCGCTACCCGGCGCGGCCGCTGTTCGTCCCCGGCGAGGCGCCCCCGCCGCCGAGCGAGATCGCGGCGCGGATCGACGATGCGTGGGAGCGGCGCGCCGAGCTCGCCGCACACTTGGAGAGCGTGCGACCGGAGATCGAACGGCTCGCCGGGCGCAACTTCGACGTGCTCGACGAACTCGTGACGCGGATGACACACAAGGCGGCAGGCGCCGAGCACTGACGCGCGAACGGTCGGCCCACGGTGGCGCGGCAGACCTTCACTCTCGGCCGTCTTTTCGACATTCGCGTCGGCGTCCACGTGTCGTGGCTCGCCGTCTACGCGTTCATGACGGTCGCGCTCGCGCGGGCGCTCGGAATGCTCCCCGCCCCCGAAGCCTACGCCTTCGGTGCGGCGTGCGCGCTCGCGCTCTTCGCCGGCGTCGTCGCGCACGAGCTCGCGCACGCGCTCGTCGCGCGCCGGTTCGGCGTCCGCACCGACGCGATCACGCTCTTCCTGTTCGGCGGCGTCGCGACGCTCGAACGCGAGCCGCCTTCGCCGAAAGCCGACGCGCTGATCGCGCTCGCCGGGCCCGCGATGAGCGCGGCGCTGGCCGCCGTGGCGTTCGCGGTATTGCTGGTGCTCGACCGCTTCGTTCCCGGCGGCGACTTACGCGACGGCCTCGGGCTGCTCGGCACGTACGTCGTCCTCGCCAACGCCGTGCTCGCCGCGTTCAACATCCTGCCTGCGTACCCGATGGACGGAGGCCGCGTGCTGCGCGCAGTCCTCTGGCAGCGGACGCGGAACCGTGACGCGGCGACGAACGCCGCCTCCCGGGTCGGGATCGTGTTCGCGCTGCTGTTCGTCGCCGCCGGCGTCCTCGTCGTGGCGGCGACGCACGAGCTGGTCTACGGCTGGTACGTGATCCTCGGAACGTTCTTGCTGCGGCAAGGCTCGTCGCAGGAGCGCGCGACGCGCGCCGATGCTGCGGCGCCCGCGGACGGCGAAGCCGCCGCGGCCGCGTAGCACCGCCGCGCACGACGACTCGGCGCCGAACCGAGCGTGCGCCGTGCTGGTAGTGCGGCTGCCAGCGGGCACGTACGCTGCATGCCGCACCGTCGTATCGCGCCCGCCCTGCTGACCGCCGCGCTGTTCATGCTCGCCGGACCGGGGCTCGCCGCGGCGCAGCCGATGCCGGCCGCCTCGGCGACGCCCGAGCCTGCGCCCTCGACGTCCGCGCTCCCGAGCGCGGAGCCGGCGGCACCACCGCGCGCCGAGGTAACGGCCTCGCCGCAGCCTGCCGCGCCGCCGGATGCAAGCGACGACGCCTCACCCTCGCCGGCGCCCGGCTCCAAGGCGACGCTGAGCGGGACGCTGATGTCGATCAAGGGCACCGTGGCGACGGTGAAGATGGCGAACGGAGCCGTGCAGACCTACACGGTCTCGGGGAAGACGGCCGCGCTGCTGAAGAAGACGCTCGGGAAGAAGTTCGCCTTTCGCGTGCTGCACGGTGCGCTCGACCTGATCCCGCACTGAGGCGCGGCGGGGGGAGCGCGCTACCCCCGCGCCCGAACTGCTGCCGTTCGATGTCCGAGACGACCGCGCGCGACTACCGCTCGACGCTGAACCTTCCGAAGACCGACTTCCCGATGCGAGCCGA
>DASWSC010000283.1:0-13036 GCA_036402855.1 Candidatus Elarobacter sp.
GAAACGCCAGGGAATACGCCGAATCGATCTCATCGTGAACACGCACCCGCACGGAGACCACGTCGGCGGCTTGGCGCCCATCGTGCGCGCGCTTGGCGTCGATGCGATCGCGGACGGGGGGCAGCAGTACGGCGGCCGCGCGTTCAACGACGGTCTCCGTGAAGCGGCGCTGCATCACGTTCCAATTCACGTGGCCCGGTGCGGTGACCGCTGGGCGACCGACGATGGTGTGGCGCTGTCGGTGCTCTCACCCTGCGGCGCACTCTTCGCCGAAGGCAAGAACGACGTGAACGAGAACTCGGTGGTCGTCATGCTGGCGTATCGGCATTTCCGAATGCTGTTCATGGGAGACGCCGGATTTCAGGCCGAGGAGCGTCTCCTCGAGAGCGGCGCCGATCTGCGCGCCGACGTGCTGAAGGTCGGACATCACGGCTCAGCATACTCGTCCTCGCCGAGCTTCCTCGCCGCCGTTCACCCGCAATACGCCGTCATCAGCGTCGGCCGCCACAACCTTTTCGGACACCCTGCAGCGTCGACGCTCTCGACACTGCGCCGCGACGGAGCCGAGACGTACCGCACTGACCTCTGCGGCGCAACCATCGTCCGGTCAGAAATGAACGTGAGCACTACGACGAACCTAACGTGCGCGGCGGAGTCGGCGGCGGCGTTCTCTTCGAAGGATGTCCGCCCTGGAGCATGACCCGCAAGCGCGACATGTCGATCGGCACGAAGCGCACGACGTACTCTGGGTCCGGGCGCGGATCGCATAGTTTTCCCACCACTGCGCCATCGAGCCGCTCGAGGTCATGGTGGGTGTGCCGCGAAAATGTTTCAAGGCCGTATTCTTCGGCAACCGCCCTGACATAGCTGACTCCGGCTCATCGTCCGAGGACGACTTCGATTCCAGCGAGCACTAGCTGCAAGAGCGGCTCCGGCAAACGGCCCGCATGTTCGGAGAAGACCGTGCGATCGAGGGTCACGATCTGCGAAACGTTCGCGACCGAGTCGGCCGGTAATCCGGCATCACCGCTTGGAATCAGCACGTTCCCCGGAGCGCTCGCCCACTTGAGGTTGCTCGTCACCGCGACACAGACGATCGTCGCGATGCGACTTCGATTGAGTGGGTTACCTTGGACGACCACCACCGGTCGGCGGAAGCCTGGTTCCGAGCCGCGGGGTTCCGCCAACTCGGCCCACCACACATCGCCCTGGACGATCACCACTCGGACTTGGCGAGGACTGCTCGGCTTGCCGCGTCCACAAACGCATCTCGTCCTTCGTTGACGACAGCGAGCGTTTCGTTCATCGCAGCGGTTACGGTGTCGGTTCCATGGCGAGCCAGATATTCGGCCAGGGCGTCGCTGTACAATCGACTTCTTGACCGGTTTGTCCGGTCCGCGAGCTGCTCGGCTCGTAGATAGACGTCATCCGGGATCGAAACAGCGGTTCTCATACCCACAGTATAACCGAACCTGCCCGGCCCTATGAAGCGGCCCGAAGTGAGCCCGAGGATGACGACCCTGCGCGCCCAGAACCTGGCCCAACCCTTGGCGCTAGACGTCCGCTGAAGCGCGCAAACGGCAGAGCGAAACAGCTACGATTTCCTGGCGGAGCGGCTCGACACGGGGCTCACCGTTGCGGCCACTGCCAGCGCGGCGCATCGAGCAGCGCTGCGTCCGCGAGCAGGGTTTCGCCATCCTGCTTGTGCAGCCGCACGTGCGAGCACGCCGGCGAAGCCGCCAGTGCGGCGATGAGGGGCGCTGCATGCGAGACGACGACGATCTGCGTGCGCTCCGCCGCCGTCAGGATCAGCCTCGCGAGCGCCGGGAGCAGATCCGGGTGCAAGCTGTTCTCCGGTTCGTTCAGCACCATCAACTGCGGCGGCCGCGGCGTCAGCAGCGCGGCCGTCCACAGCAGATAGCGCAGCGTCCCGTCGGAGAGCTCCGCGGCGCGCAGCGGACGCGTCAGTCCGAGTTGCGCGAAGCGAACTTCGAAAGGACCGCCCGTATCAATCGCGAGCCTGCTCCCCGGGAACGCGTCGCCGATCGTCGCGTCGAGCGCTTCCCGGTCGCCTATCTCGATAATCGTCTGCAGCGCTGCCGCAACATTTCCGCCGTCGTCCGCAAGGGCGGGAGAGTAGGTGCCGATCTGTGGGAGCCGCGCCGGCGCTTCGGCGTCGGTGCGGAACTGGTCGTAGAAGCGCCAGCGACGGACCGTCTCCCGGATCTCGAGCATCTCCGGTGCGCGAAGCGGGTCGGAGATGCTTCCGAGCATGCTATCGGTGTGGGCGAGGTGTTCCGTCAACACCACCGGTCCGTTGTCATCGCCGGACATCGCCTGCACCAGGTTGTTACGGCGCTCGACCATCGCGCTGCGAGGGCGGTAGACCGGCCCGTGCCAGATGCTCTCGCGCTTGATGAGCGCATCGAGCACGAAGGCGGACCGCGAGGGAATCGGGTGACCGAGGTCGATGGCGTACCCGTAGACGTCGCCGGCGAAGCCCAGCTTGAGGGCGACCGGTTCAGGACGCGTGACGCCCTTCTGAGAGCCGGCCCACAGGGTCGAACGCAGGCCGCCTTCGCGCGCGAGCGACGCCACCATGGAGTTCTGAGCCGCGTCGGCGAGCAGGCGTAGCGCGCGATAGAGGCTGGTCTTCCCGCTCCCGTTCGCGCCGGTGACGAGCGTCAACGCTGCCAGCGGCAACACGACAGTACGCAGTGAGCGATAGCCGTTGACCGCGACGACCCGCAGCATTTAGCGGCTTGTCACGAAGAACGCGTGCGTCCTCGTGCCGACGATCTCCCCGCGACCGGAAACGGTAAACGCTCCACAACGCGGGCAGCGCAGACCGTTTGCGGCACAGCGTGGTAAGAGGTGAACTCGAAGCTGCAGAGACACGCTATAGCACGGTTCGACGACGCGGTCGTTGGCCTTTGTCCAAGGGCCGGCGAGGCGACTCCGAGGCCGGCGAGCGTTCGGAAGCGAACGGTCGCGTCATGCGGTACGGGTCCGTCGTAGCGTCGCTCTTCTTGGCCTGCGCGCTGTTGGCGATCGGGCGCCCGTGCGCCGCGGCTCCGCCGCTGGTCGTTCCGGATACGCGCGAACCCGCGCCGGTTCGCATCGTCGATTCTTCGACGAACGCGCTGTATCAAGGCGAGCTCGCCGATTTCATCGACATCGTGTGCTTCGCGTTCGTGAGCGAAGCGCCGCGAATGGCGGTGAAAGCCGCGTTCGACGTCACCCTGCTCGACGCATCGGGGACCGTCCTCGCCGTCCACACGATGAGGCCGGCCGGGCGTTTCCTGCCCGGTGAGCGGTCGGCGTTCTCTCACGGCGGCGACCCGAGGGTAACGCCGAACGGCAACTGCTATCCGATCTACGCGTACGGCCGCAACGGCTCCACCTTCATGTTTCGCAGGGGCAAAGGCGAGCCGCAGACGGTCGTCAGCGCGATCGTGATCACACCGCGTTCCGTCGACTACGAGAACGGGCAGCCGTGGCAAGCCTCGGTGCCGTCGCGCACCGTCGGCGAGCACGTCGCTCTGCCCGCCACCGCACCGGCCGCGCTCGAGGTACCGAACGGTCCACCCCTGGTGACCTGGCGCAATCCGCCTGAGACGCAAGTACGGATCGACGACGCCTTCCTGATGGGCGGCCGCTTTCTCGACACGTGCATCTCGTTCACGAACCTTGCGCCGAAGCCGGCGCGCCGCGTGCGGGCCGACGTTCTGATGATCGACCGGGCCGGCGCGATCGTGAACGTCGAGCACATCAACGTCTCTGATCGCATCAAACCGAACGACCCGCTCACCAACCAGCGCGGATCGTGTCTCACCATCAACGGCCTCTTCGAGGGCGACACCTACCTCTATGTCGGACCGGCCGGCAGGGTGCCGCTCGGACGCGTCATCGTTTCCCCGGCCGCGATCGACTTCGAGGACGGCTCCTCATGGGCTGCGCCGCAAGCTCCGCCGATCGGTTCACGCGCGCCGTTCCCCTAGCACACGAGCCGCGTCAGCGCCGAAGAGGTCGCCTCAGCGCCGTCAGCGCCTGCTTCAGCCGATCGTCGAAGAGGTAGCGCCCGCTTCGCAGACCAGCCTCAATTGCGTCGTCGTGCGGCGTCTGCGCGTCGTAGTACGCCCGTAGCTCGCCGCGCTTCCAGACCTCATACAGCTCTTGCCAGCGCGAGGCGGGGCGGTCGGGGTTGCGCGCGTTCGCCTCGCCGCCGCTGACGACGGTCCGCTCGAACTTCTCGTACGAGCGGATCGGGAAATGCAACACCTCGATGGGCGCATGCGTCGCGCGAACGGGCTCACCGGCGATCGTTGCCGTATGATTTCCATAGCCCACTTCGATATCCGGACGAGCCCGGTGACAGACCTTGCCCGGCCACGGCATCCCGTTCGGAGCGAGGACCGCGGCGAATCGTACCGTGAGCGCGTCCGCGAACGATGCGTCGGCCGGTAACTGCCGCGGAACGAAATGCGTGCGGTCGACCGCGACGGCGTCGTATTGCGGCGGGACCTGCGCCAGGACATGCTTCAGATCGCCGCCGCTCGCGTACCAAAACTCGTCGGCGTCGTTGTTGATGACCCAGTCGGCGCCGCAGTCGCACGCGACGCGCGCCATCCCGGTCACCCAGCGGGCTTGGGAAAACGTATCGTCCGGCTGATAAAGATACGTGACGAACCCGTCCCTCCGATAGGGAGCGAGGATCTCCGTCGTCCGGTCCTTGGAGAGGTTGTCCATGACGATGACGTGATCGACGCCCGCCGCCCGATGAAACTCGAGATTCGCGCCGACGAGGTCGTCAGAGTCTCGCACCAGCAGCGTCATGATGAGCTTCGGCGCGCGCGTCATGCCTGCGCCTTCGGCGCCTCGTAGCGGAGCGCGTCGACGTCGTCGAAGAGCGGGATGTCGGTCCGCAGCGTCGCGAGCGTCCGGAACAGCCGCGCCAGATCGCCGTCCCGCTGCAGCACGTCGGCGAGCCTCGGCGCACCGGCGAGGGAGACGTCCCAGTCGCGCGCACGGGCCGGGATCGCCTCGAAGTGCCCGTAGCGCGCCAGCACCGCGGCCGCCGACTTCGCACCCCACCCGGGGAGCCCCGGAAAGCCGTCCGCGGCGTCGCCGACCAGCGCGAGATAATCGGGGATGCTCTCCGGCCGCACGCCGAACTTCGTCACGATCCCCGCTTCGTCGAAGTACGTCCGCGTGCGGCGGTTGAGCTGAACCACCCGCGTCGCGCGCACGCATTGCGCGAGGTCCTTGTCGGGCGTGCAGATGATCACGCGCTCGACGCGCGGATCGGCGGCTGCCGCGGCGGCCGCAGCCGCGAGCGCGTCGTCGGCTTCGTACTCGACCATCGGCCACACGACGATCCCCGCCTCGGCGAGTCCCTCTTCGAGCAGCGGGAACTGCGCCCACAGCGCCGGGTCGATCCCCGAGCCGTTCTTGTAGCCCGGCCACAGGTCGTTCCGGAACGACTCGATCACGTGATCGGTCGCGACGCCGACGTGCGTCGCGCCCGCGTGGATCATCGCGCGGATGGAGGCGAGCACGCCGCGCACCGCGGCCACCTCCCGGCCCGACTCGTCCTGCGCGGGCGGCATCGCGTAGAAGTGCCGGAACAGCTCGTACGTTCCGTCGACGAGATGGACGATCACGGCGCGGCGCGACGCGCCGGCGGCGCGATCGTCGCGTCGGCCTGTCCGCTCGCCGCGAGCGCGCGGGCGGCGAATCCCGACGCCTTCATCTCTTCGACGAACGCGCGCAGGAACGGCGCGGCCGCGTCGCGCTGTTTCGGCATTCCCATCGCTTGCTCGATGGCCATGAACCGTCCAGGGATCACCCGCAGCAGGGAGTTCGCCTCGGCGAACGCGACGATCGGCTGCTTCACCCCGGCGGCCGCGTCGACGCGTCCGTCGAGCACCGCGTCCATCGCTTCGGCGAAGCTTCCGAAGCGAACGAGTTGCGTGTGCGCCAGCGAGCGCGTCAAGTAAAGATCGTACGCGCTGCCGCGGACGACGGCGACGCGCGTCCCGGCGCGGTCGATGTCCGCGACGGTCCGCAGCCGCGACCGCGACGGGACGACGTACGTCCCTTCGAGCACCACGTAGGGCGCGGTAAAGCTGATTCGGTTCGCGCGGATCGGTTCGACCGCCAAGAACGCGACGTCCCAGCGATCGTCCTCGAGCGCCTCGAACACCCGCCCGGCGCCTTCGAAGGCGACGAGGTCGACCGGAACGCCGAGCCGCCGGCCGAGCTCGCATGCGAGCTCGACCGAGACGCCGCGCGGCTCGCCGCTGCTCGGGTCTCTCTGCGCGAGCACGGGGTTTCCGAAGTTGATCGCGGCACGCAGCCGCCCGCTCGGCGCGATCGTCTTGGCGAGATCCTCCGTCCCGAGCGCGCCGGTCACGTCCCGAACCGCGCCGCCGATCGCGCTTTCGCGCGGGCCGCCCACGCCTCGCGGTCGTGGGGCGCGGTGTTCGTCACCAGCGAGTCGATCAGCCGGCGCGCGATGACGGCGACGTCGTCGACCGCCTGGTCGAACGCAGGCTGGTTCGCCTGCGAGGGCTTGGCGAAACCGGAAAGCTTGCGGACGAACTGCAGCGAGGCGGCCCGCACCTCGTCCTCCGTCGCGGGCGGCTCAAAGTTGAAGAGCGTTCGGATATTCCGGCACATGCCGCCATTGTAGCCGCTCAGTGGTCGTTGTACCACCGCTTGAGCAGGATGACCCGGGCGCGGCCCTCGGAGTCGCGAAAGGCGGCGCCCTCCTCGGGGCTGAGCAGGTCGACGTAGGTGTGCAGCGGCGCATGCTCCGACCACTGGCGGAGCAGGTAGGCGCCGCACGACGCGCACGTCCCCAAGTCCCAATCGACGGACTCGACGTGGCCGAGCTCTTCGACGAGCGAGAACTTCTGGTCGTCGCAACAGGTCATGGAGGACTCCCACGGCGGCGGGTGCATAACGCCTCTACTCGCGCGGAGGCCGACGACCTTTCGATGACCCGGATCAACGACATGGGCGGGATGCAGGGCTTCGGGCCGATCGAGATCGAGTCCGGCGAGCCCCCGTTTCACCACGAGTGGGAAGCGCGCGTCTTCGCGATCAACGCGCTGCTGCTGCGCAAGGGCGTCTACAACCTCGACGAGTTCCGCGACGCGATCGAGAGGATGCCGCCGGCGCGCTACCTCGCCGCCTCGTACTACGAGCGCTGGCTCTACGCGATCGAATCGCTGGTCGAGAAGAAAGATCTCCTCGGTGCTCACCGCGGGTGATCGCGTCCGTACCCGCTTGACCGATCCGCCGGGGCACACGCGGCTGCCCGGCTACCTGCGCGGGCGCATCGGGCGGATCGAGCGCGTGCTCGGGACGATGGTCTTCGCGGACGCGCGCGCCGCCGGCGATCCGACGGTGAAGCAAACGGTGTACACCGTGCGGTTCGACGCGGCCGGCGTCTGGGACGCCGACGCGCAGGCGAACGGCACGATCTGCGCCGACCTCTTCGAATCGTATCTGGAGCGCGTCCCATGAGCCACTCGCACGTCCACGAGAGCTCGGCCGGCGCGTCTTCGCGCGTGAAGGCGCTGGTCGCCGAGCTCGAGGGCGCGGGGATCATCACCGAAGCGCGGCTCGATCAAATCGTCGAGTCGTTTCTCGCGCACGCGCAGCCTACGAACGGCGCGCGCATCATCGCGCGCGCCTGGGTCGATCCGGCATTTCGCGTGCGCCTGCTTGAGGACGGCAACGCCGGCGTCGCCGAGGCCGGCTTCGACCTCTCGCACTGGGCGCCGGTGAAACTGCGCGTGGTCGCCAACGAGCCCGGCCGTCACAACCTCATCGTCTGCACGCTCTGCTCGTGCTATCCGCTCGCGCTGCTCGGCCCCTCGCCGGTGTGGTACAAGAGCGACGCATACCGCGCGCGCGCCGTGCGCGACCCGCGCGGCGTTCTCGCGGAGTTCGGGACGCGGCTCTCCGACGACGTCGAGATCACGGTCTGGGACAGCACCGCCGAGGTGCGCTACCTCGTGCTTCCGCAGCGCCCGGCCGGCACCGAGCACGCGAGCGAGGACGAGCTCTCGGCGATGGTGACGCGCGACGGAATGATCGGCACCGCCGTCGTCTGATCAGCGGCTCGGATCGTTCGGCGGCTGCGGGGCGAGCGTCGGCCGCACGCGCAGACAGCGCACGAGCTCCTCGGCGTAGGGCCCGACGCCGAGCAGGCCGCCCGCGAGCAGCGCGACCAGCGAGGCGCGCGGCAGCGGCTCGGGATTGAGGCGGAGCGCCGGAACCGATCGCCGCGCGAGGAGACGCGGCAAGGCGCGCAACGCATTCGGGTGCTGGAACGCGGCGAACGCGGCGGCCGCGAACGGGATCACCTCGAGGAAGCTGTGCGTATGGTCCTCGGCCTGCGGGATCCGCCGGCGGGACGTCGTGTAGCCGACGTCCCAGACGACGGTCGCTTCGTGCACCAGCGCGGCGGCGAGCATCGTCGCGATCGTCGCGGCGTCCGTCTCGAAGAGCATCCCGGCGGCGATTCCGGCGCCGCCTTCGAGCGCCATGAGGACGTGCGTCAGCGACTCATGCGCGCTCGAGGTCGCCTCGATCTTCGTACGCCGGTGCCACATCCAGTCAAGGAGGCCGGCCGTGAGCCACGCGGGGACGACCACGTAGGTCAGAAACGCGCGCGTCGCCGAGCTCCCACCGGGAGCGCCCTGCATGCGTCCGTCGCCGCCGATCAGTGCTGGTGGTGCGGCGTCCCGGACTGTCCGCCGTGCTGCTCGCCGTGCGACGGGCTCATATGCGCCGGCGCTTGCGCCGCCGGAGCAGGCTCGTGATGCGGCGGCGCGACGTACGCCGGAGCCGGCGGCCGCGGCGCTTCGTACGTGCGCGGAACGTCGTTCGAGCGCGGCGCCTCGTAATGGCGCTGCGGCGCGGGCTGCGCTTGCGCGGGGCTCGCCGGGCGGTTGCGCGACGCAGCGTCGAACCGCGTCCACGCGTCGGCGCCGGTCGCGCTCTTCGTCGTCACGGTCGTCGCCGCAGGTGTGCCGGACGCCGTGGTCGTTCCGGTGATGACCGTGACCGGGTGCGATGCCGTGTCCTGCCGTACCGCCGGGTCGCGGCGTGCGGTGCCGAAGCGCGCCCAGGGGTCGCGCGGCGCGACGGGACGCGGCGCCACGTTCGGTGCGGCCGGGATCGCTGCGCGCTGCTGCTCGATCGGCGTGCGGTGCGCGACCGCCGTACCGCCCGCGAAGCGCCGCTGCGCAAACGCCGGCGCGGCGGCGAGCGATGCTGCGACAGGCCGTTCGCTGAAGCGCAGGTTCGCCTCCGTCGGGACCAGCGGTACCGGCCCGCGGAGATACGCCGCGGAGCGCATCCGTGAGGGAGCGAGCGCGACGGCGCCCTCGAACCGGCCTTCGAGGAATCTGCGCTTCGGGATTCCGGTGGCGCCGCCGTGCGCGAGGTTCGCCCAGTGCGGGTGCTGCCAGCGATGCGGCGCGTACGGATACACGTTCGTCACGTTGACGATCGTCGTGCCGCCGGCGCCCCACCAGGGCGCGAACGGCTCGAACGGCGCGAGCGGCAGCCAGCCGATCGTGTCGAAGCCGAGCCCCGGCCCGCCGCCGAACGTCAGGAACGTCACCAGCGCCGGGCTCCACGGAACGACGGAGCGCGCCGGGACCCAGCACCAGCCGTTGCGGCCGTCGTGGAACCAGCGGCCGTAGTGATACGGCGCCCAGCCCCACGGCTCGGCGCCGATCCAGGTCCAGCCGTAGTGATCGGCCCACGTCCACCGGCCGGTCCGGTACGGCGCCCAGCCCGGTGCGACCGCATACGGAACCCACACGGTCCCGTACGACGCGTCGTTCGTCCAGCGGCCGTACGCGGCGAGGTCTTCGGCACCGGCGATTCCCGGCGGCGCGTATGCGTCGGAGAGCGCGCGCAGTTCGCGCGCGTCGCGCTCGTCGTTGAAGCGGTCGAAGTCGTCGAGCGCGATCGCCGCGACGCGCTCGAGCGTGGGACCGGACGCCGGACCGGTGGCCAGCAGCGAGGTCCCGGCCTGCACGATCTCCGTCCCCTGCGGTGTGAAGACGTCGGCCAGACCGGTGCGGACGCTCAGCAGCGTTCGGCCCTCGCCGTCGACGGTGATGCGATAGCTCCCCGCGGAGCGCGGGCGGACGGCGACCGACGGCGTGTCGATCTCGGTTCGCGCGTCGGTGGTGCGCAGCAGCCGGACCTCGACCGTTCCCTCGGCGAGCTGGAACGCGCGGTCGCCGGCGTCGATCCGGCTGAACCGCATCTGCACGTTTTCGCCGAGCCGCACCGAGGTCGCGGCATCGAGCTCGACCTCGCCGCGCGCGCCGGGCGCGGTCGTCACGTAGTCGGCGCCGAGGACCGGCGCGTTGACGACGGCGGCGGTCGAGGACGACGAGTCGCCGCGACGCAGCGCGACCTGTCCCTGCACGACGCTGATCCGTGCGACCCCCGTTCCGGCGCTCGCGGTCTCGGCGCGTGCGGCGACCGGAACGGCGGCGAGCGCGCAGATCGCGAGCACGGCGACGAACGGCGGGCGGTTCCGGAACGACGTGCGCATGGACGGCCTCCGGGCGGGTGCTGGTACGACGATCAACGCCGGCGCGCGGTGCGCCGTTTCGCGGTCGCTACGCACGCTCGAGCACGTAGGTACCCGGCGCGTCGCCGAGCGCGGGATAGCGCTCGCTGCCGGCCGAGGCGGGTGCGGCGCGTTTCTGGGGGGATCGCTGCTCGAGCCAGGCCGTCCAGTCGGGCCACCACGAGCCCTCGTGCTTCGGCGCGGCGGCGAGCCAGTCGTCGGGGCCGGCCGGGTTGGGTGTCCCGGGCGGCGTCCCCCACCAGACGGCTTTCTTCTTCTGCGGCGGGCTGATGATGCCGGCGATGTGTCCCGAGGCGCCGAGCCGGAACGTCGTCTCGCCGCCGAACAGCCGCGTCACCGAATAGACCGAACGCCACGGCGCGATGTGGTCCTCCGACGTCGCGACCGAATACGCGTCGATCGTGATCCGACCGAGGTCGAGCGGGACGCCGTCGATCACGATCGCGTCGGGCTTCGCGAGGTTGTTCTCGACGTACATCTGCCGCAGGTAGAACGAGTGCGCCGCACGCGGGATGCGCGTCGCGTCGCTGTTCCAGTAGAGCAGGTCGAAGGCCGGCGCGTCGCGGCCGAGCAGATAGCGGTTGACCGCGACGCCCCAGATGAGATCGTTCGCGCGCAGCATGCTGAACGCGTCGGCCATCTCCCGGCCGCTCAGCACGCCCTGCTCCTGCATCCGCTCGTCGATGTACGCGAGCGCTTCGGCGGAGAGAAACGCCATGATCTCGCCCGGATCGGCGAAGTCGACCAGCGAGGCGAAGAACGTCGCGGTGTTGACCGTCTTCGCGCCGGTCCGCGCGAGGTACGCCAGCGCCGTCGACAGCAGCGTCCCGCCGATGCAGTAGCCGATCGCGTCGACGTCGTCCGTGCCCGCGAGCTCGCTCGCGACCCGGATCGCGGTCAGCGGGCCGAGCTTCATGTAGTCGGCCCACGTCAAGTTGGCGAGCGACGCGTCCGGATTGCGCCACGAGATCACGAACGTGTCGCGCCCGGCGTCGGTCGCGTACTTCACGAAGCTGTTCGCCGGCTGCAGATCGAGGATGTAGAACTTGTTGATCCAGGGCGGGACGATGATCAGCGGCCGCGCGTAGACCTCGGCCTGCGTCGCCTCGTAGCGGATCAGCTCGATCAGCTCGTTGCGGAAGACCACCTTTCCGGCGGTCGTCGCGACGTTCTTCCCCACCTCGAACGCCGACTCGTCGACCAGGGCGGGGCGGCCCGCGTTGTGGCGCGCGTCGTCGAGCGCGTTCTGCAGACCGCGCTGGAAGTTCGCGCCGCCGCTCTTCACCGTCTCCTCGAGCACGTCCGGATTGAACCACGGCACGTTGGTCGGGCTCATCGCGTCGAGAAACTGCCGCGCGAAGAACTTCACCCGGCGCTTCGTCGCATCGTCGACGCCGTCGGCGCGGTCGACCGACTCCAGCACCGCCTTCGAGGCGAGCAGATAGCCTTGCTTGAGCGCGTCGAAGAACGGGTTCGTCGTCCAGGTCGGGTTGCTGAAGCGCTTGTCGCCGGGCGACGGCTCGACGACCGCCGCCCCGGGCGCCCCGGTCAGCGCCTTGCCCAGCTCGAGCTGCGCTTCGAGCAGTTGGCCCGGCGTCGTCATCATCGCGCGCCAGACTTCCATCGACATGGCGCCGACGCCGAGGGGATCGAAGGGGTTTCTCGCGCTCATGGGGACGTCGCATGTTCGACGGCGGTCGCGGCCGCCCCCCGAGCGCGCGCCTACGTCACGAGAACCGTTCGCTCGCGGCTCTTGAGGTTGTTCGGGTCGTAGAACGACTCCCACCACTGCGGCTTGGCGTCGGGGCCGGCGAGCATCATCGCGTTCTGCGGTTTCGTGATGGTCGACTGCACCGCGCGGAACTCGTAGTGGTCGACGAGCTGGATCGCCTCGACCGCGTACAGCGCGGCGACGGCGGGATCGCGGATCGCGAGCAGATTGTCCCCGTTCGATTGCTCCCCGCCCTCGGCCAGGTTCGAGGAGCCGCAGAAGACGACCGCGTTCGGCTGGTTGAAGTCGACGACGACGAACTTATGGTGGATCACCTGTCCCATCCCGCCGTTCCACTCCTCGCGGAACGGCTCGGGAACCTTGCTCTTCAGGTAGCCGAACGGAACGAGCAGCCCGGGCTTTCCGCTCTTGGTGAACGTCAGTCCCTTCTCGGCCTGCGTGACGCCGTAGGAGAACACGTCTTTGCGCTTGAGGAGCCCGTTGAGCGCCTTGAGGACGTCGCCGCCGCCGGTGAGGCCCATCACCGCGAAGAGGACCGAGCTCTTCGCGCCGGCGATCGCGTCCGAGACGGCCTTGAGCGAGACTTTCGCCGTCTTGTGCGGGGCGAACGAGACGGAGAAGTCGGGCAGCCCCGGCTTCTGGGTGAAGTCGAACCACTTCGCGGCGATCGG
>DASWSC010000284.1:0-1864 GCA_036402855.1 Candidatus Elarobacter sp.
GTAGGCGGCGTCGAAGTAGTACGCGTTGACCAGCACGCCGGGCATCCGCACCGTCTCGGTGCGGAGCCGCGCGATCGCGTCACGCAGCGCGGCCGGCGCGCCGTAGCGCACGTACGCGATCGCGAAGCCGATCGCGACGACGGCGAAGAGCAACACGGTCGAGAGCAGCTCGGGGAACGGCGCGGAGACCGCGGTCGCTTCATGCACCGGCGGGAAGAAGCCGGCGAAGAACTGCCGCCACGGCGCGTTGGCACCGGCGTCGAGCCAGCCGATGAAGATCGTCGGCACGATCAGGATCGCGACCGGCCACGCCATCAGCCAGGTCGGCGCGTGGTGGTGCGGTTCTTCTTCCTCCGGATGATGTCCGGAGCTCGCGGCGGCGGCCGGCGACGTCGCCGCGGTTCCGGCCAGCTCGGGATGGCGGATCCCGAGGTGGGAGGGGTCGACCTCACCGCGGTACGCGCCGAAGAACGTGACGAACAGCAGGCGGAACATGTAGTACGCGGTGATCCCGGCGGTGATCACGCCGACCGCGTAGAGCCACGGGTGCCCGCTCTCGAGCGCGCCGTAGACGACCGCGTCCTTCGAGAAGAACCCGCTGAAGCCGGGGACGCCCGAGATGGCGAGCACGCCGACCAGCATTGCGACGAACGCGAACGGCAGCCGCGCGCGCAGCCCGCCCATCCGCCGCACGTCCTGCTCGTTCGCCAGCGCGTGGATGATGATCCCGGAGCCGAGGAAGAGCTGCGCCTTGAAGAACGCGTGCGTGAAGAAGTGGAAGACGCCGGCTTCGTACGCGCCGATGCCGACCCCCATGATCATGTAGCCGATCTGCGACATCGTCGAATAGGCCAGGATCCGCTTGATGTCCCACTGCGCGCAGCCGAGCACCGCGCCGGCGATCGCGGTCAGCGCGCCGATCGTGCCGACCAGCTCGCGCGCGTCCGGTGACGAGGACCAGAACGGCGCGAAGCGCGCGATCAAGTAGACGCCCGCGGTCACCATCGTCGCGGCGTGGATCAGCGCGGAGACCGGCGTCGGGCCTTCCATCGCGTCGGGGAGCCAAGTATGGAGCGGGATCTGCGCCGACTTCGCCGCGCAGCCGATGAAGAGCCCGAGGCAGACGAGGAACGTGACGTGCGGCGAGAACGAGGCGGTGATTTGGAAGCGCGAAAAGATGTCGGTATAGCCGATCGAGCCGATGTGCTGCACCAGCAGAAACACCGCGAACATGATCCCGACGTCGCCGACCACGTTCATCACGAACGCCTTGCGCGCGGCCGCGACGGCCGAGGGCCGCTCGAACCAGAACCCGATCAGGAAGTACGACGCGAGACCGACGAGCCCCCAGCCGACCAGCAGCCCGATCACGTTGTCGCTGAGGACCAGCGTCATCATCGCGAACACGAAGAAGTTCATGTACGCGAAGAAGCGCGCGAAGGCGCGGTCGCCGTCCATGTACCCGATCGAGTAGACGTGGATCAGGAACCCGACCCCGGTGATGATCAGCGACCAGATCAGCGAGAGCCGGTCGAGCTGCAGTCCGAAGCTCCAGCCGGGGAGCCAGGTGACGAGCGCGGCGTGCAGGCCGCTCGGCGCGGTCGCGTCGCGCCACAGCATGACGGTCGCGACGAACGAGACCCCGATCAGCGCCGAGCCGACGGGCCCGGCCCACGACTTCAGTTGCGGGCCGAGCGCCCAGAGCAGCACGCCGCCGAAGAGCGGAACCAGCCAGATGAAGTACAGCAGCATGTGCGGGTCAGCCCTTGAGCGCCGAGACTTCGTCGACGTCGACGAACGGCGTGCGGCGGAAGGTGACCGCGACGATGGCGAGGCCGATCGCGGCCTCCGCGGCGGCGACGGT
>DASWSC010000285.1:0-7038 GCA_036402855.1 Candidatus Elarobacter sp.
TACTGCACTGTTCAGTTTTCAAGGAACGGACGCTTCCGCCAGGCCCATTTCGGACCGGATCACTGACCGCACCAAAGGGGCGAGGCGTCAGAGTCAACGAGGGATAGATTATCACTGCGTGTCTACCATGTCAACATCCCACGACGCGGTACTCTCCACGACTCTCTCCACAGCACGCCCCGGATTTCGGCCGGAAGCAACCGCCCGGAAGCGGGCAAAATAGCAACCGGCCGAAAGCTGTGTACGCGCAGCGCGTTCCGTAAGAAGCCGCCCGCTTCAGCCCATCCCGGCGGCGAGGTCGTCGGCCGCGTGCGCCGCGACCTTGCGAGAGATCGACTTTCCCTGGAGGAAGAGCAGCAAGTAGTCGTACCCTCCCGCTTTCGAGTCGGTCCCGCTCATGTTGAACCCGCCGAACGGTTGGCCGCCGACGAGCGCGCCGGTGCACTTTCGGTTGAGGTAGAGGTTGCCGACGAAGAACTCGTCCTCGGCCCGTCGCAACCGCTCCTCGCTCGCCGAGAACACCGCGCCGGTGAGGCCGAACTCGGTCCCGTTCGCGATCTCGAGCGCGTGGTCGTAGTCGCGGGCTCTGATCACGGCGAGCACCGGGCCGAAGATCTCTTCCTGGGCGATCCGCGCCTGCGGATCCACGTCGGCGATGACGGTCGGTTCGATGAAGTAGCCGTCGCCGGGGAGCCGGTTGCCTCCGGCGAGCAGCCGGCCCTCGGCCTTGCCGATCTCGATGTAGCCGGCGATCTTCTGGGCCGCCTTGCCGTTGACGACGGGACCCATCGCGGCACCGTCGACCGACGGATCGGCGACGGCGACCGCCTTGACCGCGGGGACCAGCTTCTCGAGGAAGCGGTCGTAGATCGTCGCATCGACGATCGCGCGCGAGCACGCGGAGCACTTCTGCCCCGCGAATCCGAACGCCGAGGCGACGACGCCCGCGACCGCGGCGTCGAGGTCGGCGTCGTCGGCGACGACGATCGCGTCCTTACCGCCCATCTCGGCGACGACGCGCTTGATCCACCTCTGGCCGGGGGCCGTCTTGGCCGCCAGCTCGTTGATCCGCAGCCCGACGCCCTTCGAACCGGTGAACGAGATGAAGCGCGTGCGCGCGTCGGTCACGAGCGCTTCACCGACCGTCGGGCCGTCGCCGGCGACGAAGTTCACCACCCCGGGCGGGAGGCCGAGCTCGTGCAGCAGGTCTACGAACCGGGCCGCGATGACCGCGGCGTCGGACGAAGGCTTCAGGATGACGGCGTTCCCGCACACGATCGCGGCCGACGTCATCCCGGCCATGATCGCGAAGGCGAAGTTCCAGGGTGGGATGACGACCCCGACGCCGAGCGGCAGATACTCGAGCCGGTTCCGCTCGCCCTCGATCGGGGTCAGCGGCGGCGGGTTCGCGTAGCGCAGCGCCTCGCGGGCGTAGAACTCGAGGAAGTCGATCGCTTCGGCGGTGTCGGCGTCGGCTTCGATCCACGGCTTGCCGACCTCGAGGACGAGCAGCGCGTTCCAGTCGTCCTTCGTCTCGCGCACGCGGGCGGCGGCGCGGAACAGGAACTCGGCCCGTTCGGACGCGGCCGTCTTCTTCCACCGGACGAACGCCGCGCTCGCAGCGTCGAGCGCCTGCGAGACCTGGGCCAGGCTCGCCTCGTCGACGACGCCGACGACCTCGTTCGGCCGGGCCGGGTTGATCGAGGCGATCGTCCCTTCACCTTGGAGCCGCTCGCCGCCGATCAGCAGCGGATAGCGCCGGCCGAGCGCGCCGCGCGCGCGGGCGAGCGCCTCCTCGAGCGACCGCCGGTCGGCGGGGTTCGAGAAGTCGCGGATCGGCTCGTTGCGAAACGGGGTCACGGTGCGGGGCGCGGTCAGCATAGCCCCGACGGCTCCTCGATCCGAAGTGCGGTTCCCTGTGCGCGCAGAAGCCTTTGCGATGCACGTCAGTTGGGAAGCGGTCACCGCGATCGCGTCGCTGCTCTCTTCGGTCGCCGTCCTGGGCGCGATCCTCGTCGCCGTGCGGCAGGTGAGCGTCGGCGCCGCGCAGGTCGAGCATCTGCGCAAGGCCACGCAGCTCGAAGGGACGATGAAGATCTTCGCGATGCTCAGCAGTCCGGAGATGCAGAGAGCGCGGCGCTTCATCGCGACCGAGCTGCCGCAACGGCTCCAGGACCCGGCATTTCGCGCCGAGGTGCCGCTGCTCGCGATGTCGCCGTCCCTCGAAGAGCATGGTGAACTCGCGGTGCTGCGCGTCTTGGAGATGATCGGCGGCTACGTGAAGCACGGGCTGCTCGATGCGGATATCGTGTTCGACTACTGGAGCCCGGCGATTCTGGGCGGCTGGGAACAACTGGAGTCGCTCGGGATCATCGCGATCCATCGGGAAGCGCTCGGCCCGGCGATGTGGGAGAACTTCGAAGACCTGTACCGCCGCGCTCGGCGCTGGCGAGGCGCGTCCCGCATCACGCCGCCGCCGGCCGTCGCCCCGCCGGCGACCGCCCCGGCGTCGGGCCCGCTGCACGAAGTCGTAGCGGACGCCCCCGGGACCTGAGAGAATACGCACGACATGGTCTACGACATCGCCGTTGTCGGCGGAGGGATCGTCGGGCTCGCAACCACCCGCGAGCTGCTGCTCCGCCACCCCAGCCTCCGCGTCGCGAACGTCGAGAAAGAAGACGTCTGGAGCAAGCACCAGACCGGACACAACAGCGGCGTGATCCATTCCGGCATCTACTACAAACCCGGCTCGCTCAAAGCGAAGCTGTGCACCGAAGGCCGGAAGCTCGCGTGGGAGTACTGCGACGCGAAGGGGATCGAGTACAAGAACGTCGGGAAGCTGATCCTCGCGACCGAGGAGTCGGAGCTGGGCCGGCTCGACGATCTGTGGGTTCGCGGGCAGCAGAACGGCGTCGAGGGCCTCGAGATGCTCGACGCGGCGCAGATCTCGGAGCGCGAGCCGCACGCCCGCGGCATCAGGGCGATCTTCTCGCCCGTCACCGGGATCGTCGACTGGGGGCTCGTCGCCCGGCAGTACGGTGAGGACGCGCGCGAGCTCGGTTCGGACATGTACCTCGGCCACGAAGTCACGTCGATCGAACGGCGCGGCGGCGTCACCGTTCTGCGCACGCCGAAGGGCGAGATCCAAGCGAAGTCGGTCGTCACCTGCGGCGGTCTGTACAGCGACAAGCTCGGACGGATGACGGGCGGCGAGCGCGATCCGAAGATCGTACCGTTTCGCGGCGACTACTTGATCCTGAAGCCCGAGAAGGCGCATCTGGTCAAGGGCAACATCTATCCCGTCCCCGATCCGGAGTTCCCGTTCCTCGGCGTCCACTTTACGCCGCGGATGGACGGGACGATCTGGCTCGGACCGAACGCGGTGCTGGCGTTCGCGCGCGAAGGCTACACGTTCTTCACCATCAATCCGCCCGAACTGTGGGACGCGATCACGTACCCCGGCTTCTTCAAGCTCGCGACCAAGTATTGGAAGATGGGCGCCGGCGAGATGTACCGCGACCTCGTGCGCAGCGCGTACGTGAAGGCGCTGCAGCGCTACATCCCCGACCTGCAGCCCGACGACTGCCTGCCGGGACCGTCCGGCGTGCGCGCGCAGGCGATGGCCGCCGACGGGTCGCTGGTCGACGACTTCGTCTTCCAGGGCTCGGAAGGCGTCGTGCACGTGCGCAACGCGCCGTCTCCCGCAGCCACGTCGTCGCTGGCGATCGGCAAGTACATCGCCGACGACGCCGAGAAGCGCTTCGGCCTCACGAAGCCGTCGATCGCGGTCTGAACGCGCCTCGTGCGAGGTCCTGTGGTGAACGGTGACTTCGTGGAGATCGAATGGGTCGCGCAGCGCCGCGGCGACCCGCGCGTTCGCGCGGTCGACGCGCGCAGCGTGCCGCACGGCGGCGTCGTCGCGATGCCGTCCGGACGGGAGCAGTACGCGGCGGGACACATCCCCGGCGCCGTCCACCTCGACTACGCCGACGACCTGAGCGATCCGGCGACGCCGTACGCGGCGCGCGTCGCGCCGCCGGAGCTGTTCGCCCGCGTGCTCGGCGAGCACGGGATCGGCGACGACACCATCGTGGTCGCGTACGACGCGGGGACGATCCCGTTCGCGGCGCGCATCGTCTGGATGCTGCGCTACTACGGTCACGCCGAAGCGTACGTGCTGGCCGGGGGCTTTCCGGCGTGGGTCGCGGCCGGTTATCCGGTGCAGACCGGCGCGCCGGCGATCGTGCCGTCGACGTTCACGCCGCGTGCGCGGCCGGAGCTGCGCGCGACCCGCGAAGAGGTGCTGGCGATCGCCGAAGGCCGCAGCGCCGCTCGGCTCGTCGAGACGCAGCGCGATCAGACCTACGCGCAGCGCGACCGCGACATCAAAGGCGCCGTGCGGCTCAGCGGAAACGAGCTGCTCGAGGACGCACGCGGCGGCCGCATCGCGGACGACGAGACGTTGCAGCGCCTCGTGCGCCAGACGGGACTCGACCACCACGCACGCACGGTCGTGAGCTGCGGCAGCGGCGTCTCCGCATCGGGCGCGTGGCTCGCCCTGCGCGCGGCCGGCTTCGACGACGTCGCCGTCTACGACGGCTCCTGGATGGAATGGGAGCACGACGCGCTCCCCTCCGTCCCCAAGCCCCCCGCGTAGCAGCCCCCGTCCCGGTGCATGTCACCCTGAGCTTGTCGAAGGGTGAGCGAGCATCGTGGCCTTCGCGCGCTGTCGCCGCTCATGCTTCGACAGGCTCAGCATGACATTGGGGCGGGCGGGGTCGCGTTTTCTGCCTGGGCGGGCGCGCGCGTCGTGCTGACATTGGGGCGGGCGGGGTCGCGTTGTTCTGCCTGGGCGGGCGCGCGCGTCGTGCTGCCTGGGCGGGCCTTGCGCTGCTACGCGGTTAGGGGTGGGCGAAGGCGACGATTTGGTCGGCTTCGCGGTGGTTCGTCCAGAAATGCTCGCCGTCGAAGGCGAGCGCGCGCGCGGGGAACGGGATCACCGCGATGTCCGCACAGACCGGCGCGTCGCCGCGCGCGTCGACCCGCGTGAGCCGGTACGGCCCGTTCGCTTCGTCGTCCGTCGTGACGAGATAGAAGCAACCTTCGGCGATCACCTGACCGCAGATGCCGTGCGGGACGTCGATCGTGCTGAGCACGGCGCCTTCGGCGTCGACGCCGAGGATGCGCTTGTTGTACCACTGGCTCACGTACAGCACGTCGCCGTCCCAGCCGAGGTGCGAGCCCGTCCCGTCCGGTGCGCGAAACGCCCCGTGCTTTTGAAAGCCGCGCCCAGGGATGAAGCGCTTCACGACGCGATCGTCGTCGTCGCCCTCGCCGTGGATGACGCGGAGCTCGTCGCCGACGACCGTCATCCCCCATGGAACGCCGGGCGCGACCGCCTCGTCGCGGGCGCTCCAGCGCGCCCGGTCGATCGCGTACAGCCTGCACGTCTCGCGCGAGCCCATCCAGATCGTTTCGCCGTCGCAGGCCAGCGACTGGGGCTTCGGCGCCGGAGACGGCAGCCTCAGAATCTCAGCGACGTTCTCCACGCCACGCTCTTCGGTCGCCCGCGGGCCGGCCCTGGCGGAGCGGGTGCTCAGCAGCCGTCCGAGATCTCGTACGCCGCAACGCGGTTGCGCTCGAACACGACCGTACGCTCTTCGACGCAACTCGAGGTCCACGGTGGCCTGGGACGCGAATACGCGACGGCCCAGCGCGCCGACGAACCGGACGTAAGCCTGCGGGCGGGCGCTCCGAGCAGGCGGAACACGCGCTGTGGTGAGTCACCGATCGCCACACCGCTGCGCGTGACGATCGAGGAGAGATCGCCCAGCGCGACGCCGCGCGGCGGTCTCTCCAGGTATGTCGCGAGGACCTTGCGGCCGAACGAACAGCACGATTCGCCGTAGAAGACGAGATGCCGGCGCGGATCGGCGACGAGGTGCCACGCGTCGTGGCCGACGCTGAACGCGAACGACGTCGAGCGCTGCGGCATCTCCCAGAGCGAACCGTTCGCGACGCCGGAAAAGCGATCCGTGACCGTCGTCTTGCGCGTCGTGCTGCGAGCCGAGAACCACCTGCTCCGCCGCGTGATGAACGGATCGTTCGGCGCGGTGGCGCGCCGGAGCCACGCCCAGGCCGGCTGCGCCGTCGCCGGATACAGCATGATGCGGTTCTTCGGATCAGCACGTTCTTGCTCTGCGGCCGCACCACCGGAATGGCTGAGCGCCAGCAACACGCACGATGCGACCAACACGCGCCGGATCACGTCACACCCCGAGGTACGCTTTCTTCACCTGCGGGTCGTCGAGGAGCTGCGCGGACGGGCCGCTCAGGGTGATGTGGCCCGTTTCGAGGACGTAGGCGCGGGAGCTCACCTCGAGCGCGGTCTGCACGTCTTGCTCGACGATCAGGATCGAGACGCCGGTCTCATGGATCTGCGCGAGGAGCTCGATCAGGTGGTCGACGAGCACCGGTGCGAGGCCCAGCGACATCTCGTCGATCAGCAGCATCTGCGGGCGCGCCATCAGCGCGCGCGCGATCGCGACCTGCTGCTGCTCGCCGCCGGAGAGGCGCCCGGCGAGGAAGTCGTAGCGCTCGCGCAGCCGCGGGAGCAGGTTCAGGATGCGCTCGAGATCGGCGTCGACCTCGCGGTCCCTGCGCAGGTATGCGCCCATCCGCAAGTTGTCTTCGACGGTGAGCGAGCCGAACAGCCGGCGGCCTTGCGGCACCTGCAGCACGCCCGCGCTCACGATGCGATCGGGCTCGAGCCCCGTCAGCGTGCGATCGCCGTAACGCGCGCTCCCGCTCCAGGTCTTCACCACGCCGCTGATCGCGCCCAGCAAGGTCGACTTGCCCGCGCCGTTGGAGCCGATCAGGGCCACGATCTCGCCCGGCTCGACCCGCAGCGAGACGTCCCACAGCACCTGCGTGTCGCCGTAGCCCGCGCTCAGGCCGTCGACGACGAGCGCGCTGCCCGCGGCGTTCCCGCCGGCCGCGGGCGAGGGCGAAACCGCGCTCACGCGCTCGCCTCGGGCG
>DASWSC010000286.1:0-12972 GCA_036402855.1 Candidatus Elarobacter sp.
ACGTCCCACAGCACCTGCGTGTCGCCGTAGCCGGCGTTCAGCGCGTCGACGATCAGCGGCCCGGTCGCGGCCTGCGTCGGGTTCGCCGTCGCCCCGCTCATCCGTGCGCCTCGGGCGGCTGCAGGCGCGCGGCCTCTTCGCGATCCGCCTCGATCTGCTTGAGCTGCTCTTGGCGCTTGAGCCAGCGCGAACCGAGATACGCTTCGATCACCTGCGGCGAAGCGAGGACGTCGGCCGGCGCGCCCTGGGCGATCTTCTTCCCTTCGGCGAGCACCACGATCGTGGTCGAGATCGAGACGATCGCCTTCATCAGGTGCTCGACGACGATCAGCGTGACGCCGCGCGCGTGCACGTCGCGCAGGAGCTGCAGCGCTTCGTCCACCTCGGTCGCGTTGAGCCCCGCCATGACCTCGTCGAGCAGCAGCACGTCGGGGTCGAGCGCGAGCGCCTTGGCGACCTCGAGACGCTTGCGGTCCGGGATCGTCAGGTCGCTCGCCGGGCGGTCGGCGACACGCGCCAGGCCGACGATCTCGAGCAGCTCCTGCGCGCGTTCGAACGATGCACGCGCCGACCGCTTCCCGCCGTACCGCCCGTACATCGCGCCGACCGCGACGTTCTCTCGCGTCGTGAGGCTCGCGAACGGCTTCACGATCTGGAACGTGCGCGCGATCCCGAGATGGCAGACGTCGTGCGTCGGGACGTCGGCGATGCGGCGCCCGCCGTACGTGACGTCACCCGTCGTCGGCTTGTAGACGCCGCTGATCACGTTCATCAGCGTCGTCTTTCCGGAACCGTTCGGGCCGATCAGGCCGAGGACGCTGCCGCGCTCGACGTCGAAGGTCACCTCGCTGAGCGCCCACAGGCCGCCGAAGCGCATCCCGACGTTCGAGATGCGGAGCGCGACGCCGTTCTCCGAGCCTTGGGACTGGGACTGCACCTGCACGCTCATGCCCGGAACGCCGTCAGGCTGCGCAGCCAGGTGCGCATCCCGCCGCGCAGCCCGAAGAGCCACACCAGGCCGCGCGGAAGCAGCAGGACGACGGCGACGATGACCGCGCCGAAGAACAGGCTGTGGATCTTGATGAAGTAGCGCGCGAGGATCTCGTTGACGCCCGAGAGGATCAGCGCGCCGATGAACGGTCCGGCGACGGTTCCGATCCCGCCCAAGATCGTCATGACGATCGGGAAGACGTTCGCGTCCTCGGCGAACGCGATGCTGGGGTCGACGAAGCCGTTGCCGCGCGCGAACACCGCGCCCGCGGCGCCGGCGATCGCCGCACCGATCGCCCAGGCGGTGATCTTGTACCGCGTCGCCGAGATCCCGAGGACCGCGGCGGCGTCCTCGTTCTCGCGAATCGCCACGAAGGCGTAGCCGAGCTTCGAGCGCGCGATCAAGAACGTCGTCGCGATCGCCGCGGCCGCCACCATCCACGCGGCATAGTAGTAGACGGTGAAATGCGCCTGATCGACCTGCTTGAGCGCGAGGCCGCCGGTTCCGCCGAAGAAGTCGAGGTTCCCGATGATGTCGGTCACGGCGAGCGCCGTGCCGAGGGTCGCGATGCCGAAGTAGTGTCCTTTGAGACGCAGCACCGGGAAGCCGACCAGCGCCGCGAACGCGGCGTTCACGACGACGGCGAGCCCGATGTCGGCGAAGAGGTTGTCGACGCCGTGCGCGCTGAGGACGGCGGCGCAGTACGCGCCGAGCCCGAAGAACGTGACGTTGCCGAACGAGACGTAGCCGGTATAACCGCCGATCATGTTCCAGCCGTACGCGAGCGCGGCGTAGATCAGGATCGTGCGGAACAGCGTCTGGTACCCCGGAATCACCAGCGGGACGAACAGCATGAGCGCCATGAGGACGACCGTCGCCCACAGCGCGTTGCGGTTTCCGACGATCCCGCCGATGCTCAGGCGCCGGACCACCGCCGACGCCGACGCGATCGCCTGTTGGCTTCCGCTCACGCGGTCGCGCGTCCCATGATTCCGGTCGGGCGAACGACGAGGACGATGAGGAGGACGAGCAGCGCGACGGCGTCCTGCAGCCCCGTGCCGCTGATGTGCTGCGTCCCGACCGTGAAGTCGATCTGCGAAGCGAACGCCTCGACGATTCCGTACACGAGCCCGCCGATGAGCGCCCCTTCCACCGACCCGAGCCCGCCGAGCACGCAGACGACGAACGCTTTGATCAGGAACGGCTGCCCCATCGTGGGGTTCAGCGAGTACGAGAGCGAGATCAGCGTCCCGGCGACCCCCGCGAGCCCGGCGCCGAGACCGAAGACGATCGCGTAGATCTGCGTCACGCGCACGCCGGCGAGCTGCGCTGCGCCGATGTCCATCGACGTCGCGCGAATCGCGCGCCCGGTCTTCGAGCGCTGGAGCCACAGATAGAGGACGCCGGTGATGAGCAGCGCGGCGAGCAGCGTGTAGAGCTTCGACCACGGCACCGTGATCCCGGCGAGCGTGAAGTTCGTCCCGGTGTACGCGGTCGTCACGCCGCGCGTGTCACCGGTCCAGATCAGCAGCGCGACGTTGACGATGAGCAGCGAGAGCCCGAAGGTGAGCAGGAACGTCGTGAGGACCGGTGCGCGCGCGACCCAGTTGATGAGGTACCGCTGGATCAGGTATCCCAGCGCGAACAGCACGGCGAACGAGATCGGCAGCGAGAGGAACGGATCGACGTGGAAGCTCGTGAAGAGCTGCCACGTCACGTACGCCCCGAGCATCACGAACGCCCCGTGCGCCAGGTTGATGATGTTCATGATGCCCCAGACCAGCGAAAAGCCGAGGGCCACCACGGCCAGGATTCCGCCCGCGAGAATCCCGTTGACGAGATCCTGTGCCAGAAGGTGCATGAACTAGTCCAGTCTCAGCGCTTGCCCCACGGCGGCGTCGGGTACTTCACCGGTGCTTCGGCGAGCCCGCGAGGCCACACCGTCACGAGCCGTCCGTTTTGGATCTGGTTCGTCACCATCGGCTTGAACACGTTCATCCCGCGGCTGTCGAACTTGATGATCCCGTAGAACGTCGTGATGTCGAGCTTCGCGAGCGCGTCGCGCACCTTCTCGGTATCGAGCGTGCCGGCGTTCTGCAGCGCGTACTGGAACGCGAGGCAGGCGGCCGTCGACTCGGCGTTGTGGTAGTCGGGCCGGTGGTGATAGACGGCTTCGAACGCCTTCGCGTAGTCCTTCGCCGTCGCATAGAAGCCGGGATGGTCCGCCCGGTACTTGACCGCGTCCGACCACTGCGCGCCGCCGAAGACGAAGTTCGCGTCCTTGCCGAGCGAGTTCGCGAAGTCCGGGGTGTCCGGGCCGACCGAGTAGCCGTAGACCCGCGCCTGGACGTTCTGCTCTTTGAGCCCCTTGTGCACCAAGAGCGCGTCCTGCAGGTGTCCGGCGTTCAAGATGACGTCCGGGTTCGTCGCCTTCACCGCGGAGACGATCGCCGAGACGTCGGTCGCGGTGTCGGGATACTTGTTGTTGTAGACGACCTTCATCCCGTGCGCGGTCGCCCACTTCGAGGCGCCCTCGGCGACCTCGAGCGAGAACGCGTCGCTGGCCGAGGTGATCGCGACGGTCTGCGCGGCCGGCTTCTGCGACTTCGCCATGTCGAGCAGCCCTTCGAGATACCGCGGCGCCGGCGAGAGCACGGCGAACGTGTACTTGAAGCCCTGGCTGAAGATCTTCTCGGCGGCGCCGTTGCCCTCGACCATCGGCATCTTCTTCCGCTCCACCATCTGCGCGACGGTGAACGCGGTACCCGAGCCGTACGGCCCGAGGATGAAGTTGACGTGGTCCTGATCGATCAGGCGTTCCGCGAGCTGCGCCGCGGTCGCCGGCTTCGACTCATCGTCGTAGTACTTGATGTCGACCTTGTAGGTCTTGCCGCCGACCTTGAGGCCGCCGTGCGCGTTGACGTAGTTCTTCCAGAAGTCGTAGCCCTCTTGGGTGAGGTGCCCTTCTTTGGTGAGCGAACCGGTCAGCGAGACGGCCGAGCCGAACACGATCGTGTCGCCTGCGGCGGCGGCCGGCTGAACGGTGGCGCTGCTTCCGGCCAGCGCGACGGCGAGCGCCAGAGCGCCGACCAGCAACGGACGATACTGCATCGAGTCCTCCGGGGTGGTGCGAAGTTGCGTCCTGTGAATAAGAGTCCGCCCGAAGATATCCTTCCCAGGCGGCCGAGGCTCGGGCGAAAAATTCGCCGTTTTCTCGAAGTCGTGGTATCCGAACGTACGCCGCTGCGGCTAGCGTTCCGGAAGCGCAGCTTTGAGCGAGGACGCATAGGCGCCGGCGCGCCGCGCAGCCTCGGCGCCGCTCGAGCCCGCGTACGAGTCGACCAGCGCGCTGCCGACGACGACGCCGTCCGCCGCGGCGCCGACCGCGGCCGCGTGCGCCGGCGTCGAGATGCCGAACCCGACCGCGAGCGGCAGCGCGGTCGCCGGGCGCAGGCGTTCCACCGCCGCGACGACCCACGGGAGGTCGGGTTCGCGCCGCGCGCCGGTGACGCCGAGCCGGGAGACGAGATATACGAAGCCCGTCGACGCGGCGGCGAGCTGCGCCGCGCGCGGCTGCGGCGTGGTCGGCGCGATCAGCAGCGGAATGGACAGGCCCGCCGCCCGGAGCGGCGGCGCAAACGCGTCCAGCTCCTCGAGCGGGACGTCGGGGACGATCGCACCGGCCGCGCCCGCCTCGGCGGCCTCGCGCGCGAAGCGTTCCGGTCCGTAGCGGTCGACCGGGTTGACGTAGGTGAAGAACAGGATCGGTGCCGCGCCGCGCGCGTGCGCCTGCGCGGCGAGCTCGAGCGAGTCGCCGAACCGCATCCCGCCGGCGAGCGCGCGCGCCGCCGCGGCGGCGATCGCCGGACCGTCGGCGAGGGGATCGCCGTACGGGATGCCGAGCTCGATCAAGTCGACGCCGGCCTCGGTGAGCGCGTCGATGACGGCGAGCGTCGTCGCGCGGTCGGGGTCGCCCGCGACGACGTAGCCGATGAGCGCGGCTCGCCGCTGGGAGCGGGCGCGCGCGAACACGTCGCCGAGCCCGCCGCTTGCGATCAGCGCAGCACCTCGACGCCTTCGAGCGCGGCGACGGTCCGGACGTCCTTGTCGCCGCGGCCGCTGAGGTTCACCAGCACGAGGCCGTCCGGACCGCGCTCGACCGCCAGCGTGCGCGCGAACGCGATCGCGTGCGCCGACTCGAGCGCCGGGACGATGCCTTCGCGGCGCGCGGTGAGATGGAAGGCGCCGAGCGCCTCGGCGTCGTCGATCGCGGCGTAGCGCGCGCGGCCGCTGTCCTTCAGAAACGCGTGCTCGGGGCCGACGCCGGGGTAATCCAGTCCGGCGCTGATCGAGTGCGTGTCGCGGACCTGGCCTTCGTCGTCCTGCAGCACGTAGCTGCGCGAGCCGTGCAGGATGCCGACGCTGCCCGCGTTCAGCGACGCGGCCGTGTCGGCCGACGCGAGCCCGTGTCCGGCCGCTTCGACGCCCCAGAGCCGTACCGACTCGTCGCCGACGAAGCCCTGGAAGATCCCCATCGCGTTGGAGCCTCCGCCGACGCATGCGACGACGTCGGTCGGCAGCCGCCCGTAGCGCTCGAGGATCTGCTCGCGCGCCTCGACGCCGATGACCTTCTGGAACTCGCGCACCAGATACGGATACGGATGCGCGCCGACGACGGAGCCGATCACGTAGAACGTGTCCTCGACGCGCGCGGCCCATTCGCGGAACGCCTCGTTGGTCGCGTCCTTGAGCGTACGCGTCCCGCTCTCGACCGGATACACCGTCGCGCCGAGCAGCTTCATGAGATAGACGTTCAGCGCTTGCCGCTCGACGTCGACCGCGCCCATGTAGACGTCGACCTGCATCCCCAGCTTCGCGCCGATCGTCGCGGTGGCGACGCCGTGCTGTCCGGCGCCGGTCTCGGCGATCAGCCGCCGCTTCCCCATCCGCTTCGCGAGCAGGCCTTGCCCGACGGTGTTGTTGATCTTGTGCGCGCCGGTGTGGTTCGTGTCTTCGCGCTTGAACACGATCGGCGCATGCGGCGCGTCGACCAGCCGTGCCGCATGATAGATCGGCGAGGGCCGCCCGACGTAGTCGCGCAGCAGCTCGGCCATCTCGGCGTGAAACGACGGATCGGCGAACGCCTCGTGCGCCGCCGCTTCGAGCCGCGCCAGCGCTTCGACCAGCACCTCGGGGACGAAGACGCCGCCGAAACGCCCGAAGTACCCGCGCGCGTCCGGCGTGGCCGGCTGGGGAGCGGTCATGCGGGTTCGCTCGTCGCTGCGTCCGCCGCCCGCACCGCGCTCACGAACGCCATGATCTTCCGCGGATCCTTGATCCCGTCCGTTTCGACGCCGCTGCTGACGTCGACCGCGTACGGACGCGCTGCGCGAACGCACGCGCCGACGTTCTCCGCCGTCAGTCCGCCGCTCACGACGAACCCTCGCTGATACCCGAGGTCCGCGAGCACGGTCCAATCGAACGTCTGCCCCGTGCCGCCGCTTCCGCCGCCGGCGCGCGCCGTATCGAAGAGCCAGGTGGCATGCCAAAACGGTCGCGCATGGCGCAAGAAGGTCTCGCGTGCCGGCGGCTGGTCACGCCGAACGTGGTAGGCCTTCAAGTACGGCCCGGAGGCGAACGACTCGCACCACTCCGCGTCTTCGTCGCCGTGAAACTGCGGCGTCGCGCCCGCTTTGAGCGCTTCGTCCACCAGGCCCGCAGGCGGATCGACGAACACCGCGACCAGCGACGTCATCGCGGGGACGAACTCCGCGATCTCGCGGAACGTCTCCATCGAGACGCGGCGTGGCGACCTCTCGGCCAGGATCACGCCGACCGCGTCGGCTCCCGCGTCGATCGCGCCGCGCACGTCCATCGTCGTTCGGCAGCCGCAGATCTTCACGCGCGTCCGCATCGGTTCAGGCCGGGACCGCGCCCTTGAGCGCTCGAATCGCCTCGTCTTTGTCGCCGGCGCGCATCAGCGACTCGCCGACCAGGACGCCGCGCGCGCCGTAGGCGACGAGCCGCCGCACGTCCTCGCGTGATTTGACGCCGCTCTCGCTGATGACGATCGCACTGGGCGGGACCAGCGGAAGCAGCTCCTCGGTGACGGCGAGGTCGGTCTCGAACGTGCGCAGGTTCCGGTTGTTGATGCCGAGCACCGTCGCGCCGGCGGCGAGCGCACGACCGAGCTCGTCTTCGGTGTGGACCTCGACCAGCACGTCCAGCGCGTAGCGGCGCGCCTCTTCCATCATCTCGGCGATCTGCAGGTCGCTGAGGCCGGCGACGATGGCGAGGATCGCATCGGCGCCGTACGCCGCCGACTGCACGACGTCGTAGCGCGTGCTCAGGAAGTCCTTGCGCAGGATCGGCAGCGACGCGGCCGTGCGGGCGATGTCGACGTACGCGAGATCGCCCAGGAAATGATCGGCTTCGGTGAGGACGCTGATCGCGTCGGCGCCGGAGGCTTCGTACGTGCGTGCGATCTCGGCCGGGTCGAGGTGCGGCACGATGAGGCCGACCGACGGCGAAGCCCGCTTGATCTCGGCGACGATCGCCGGTCCGCGTGCGGCGGCGAGCGCGGCGCGGAAGCGGCGCCGCTCCCCCAGGCGGCCGGCGGCGCGCTCGCGCAGGACGTCGAGCGGCTCGCGCTCCTCGTCCGCGGCGCGCGCGCGCGCCTTGGCGGCGTAGAGCTTTTCGAGCATATCGGTCATGCGGTCACCGTCAGCGTGTCGGTTCGGTGCTCGGCGCGGAGCGCGTCGAGCGCCGCGCGCGCGCGGCCGGTCTCGATCGACGTGCGCGCGCGCGCCATGCCGTCGTGAACGTCGACCGCCTCGCCGGCGACGACGAGCCCCAGCGCGGCGTTGAGGACGACCAGGTCGGCGCGCGGGCTGCGCTCGCCGCCGAGGATGGCGAGGACCGCGGCGGCGTTCTGCTGCGGGTCGCCGCCGCGAATCTCGGCGCGCGACGCCCGCACGCCGAAGGCCGCGGGATCGAGCGTCCAGCGGACGACGCCGTCGCGATCGAATTGCACCACGTCCGTCGGCGCCTCGCCGGAGATCTCGTCGAGACCGTCCTCGCCGTGGATGACGGCGCCGGCGACGGCACCGAGCGCGCGCAGCGCGTCGGCGACGAGGACGACGTGCTCCGGGCGCGCGACGCCGATGAGCTGCCGGTTCGCGCCGGCCGGATTCGTCAGGGGACCCAATACGTTGAAGACGGTGCGGACGCCGAGCTCGCGCCGGATCGGCGCGACGGCGCGCATCGCCGGATGATGACGCTGGGCGAACAAGAACGCGATGTTGTGCGCGCGCAGCAGGTGCGCCGAGGCGTCCGGGGAGCGGTCGATCGCGACGCCGAGCGCCTCGAGGACGTCGGCGCTGCCGCAGGCGCTCGACGCGGCGCGGTTGCCGTGCTTGGCGACCGGGACGCCGCAGCCCGCAACCACGAACGCCGCCATCGTGGAGATGTTGATCGTATGGGCGTTGTCGCCGCCCGTGCCGACGATGTCGAGGACGAGCGGAAGCCCGTGCTCGACGCGCACGCTGCGTTCGCGCATCGCGCGTGCAGCGCCGACGACTTCGTCGACGGTCTCGCCCTTGGCGGCGAATGCGGCCAGGAGCGCCGCCGCCCGCACCGGTGAGAGCGTCTCGTCCATGATCGCGCCGATCGTGCTCGCCATCTCCTCCGCCGACAGATGGTGCCCGGCGAGCACACCGCGCAGCAGCGCGGGATAGGGATCCGCGGTCATGGCGTCTCCTGAGCCGGCGGGACGGCGCGCATCCCGCGCACGACGTTCTCGGCGAGCGCGCGCCCTTGCGCGGTCAGCACGGACTCCGGGTGGAACTGCACGCCGGCGACGGGAAGGTCACGATGCGCGAGTCCCTGGATCACGCCGTCCTCGCTCGTCGCGTTCGGGCGCAGGACGGCCGGAAACCCGTCGTGGTCGACGACCAGCGAGTGATAGCGCGTCGCGGTGAACGGTGAGGGCAGCCCTTCGAACGCGCCTCGGCCGTCGTGCGTGATCTGCGAGGTCTTCCCGTGCATCTGCGCCGGCGCGTGGACGACCCGTCCGCCGAACGCCTCGCCGATCGCCTGAAGCCCCAGGCACACGCCGAAGAGCGGCCGCCGTTCGCGCGCCGCCTCGCGCACCACCGCCATCGTCCGGCCGGCGTCCGCGGGCCGTCCCGGACCCGGCCCGACGATGACGCCGTCGTAGCGCGCCGTCACACCGTCCGACAAGCGCGCATCGTCGTTGCGCACGACGTCGACCTCGACCCCGGGCAGCCCACCGAAGAGGTGCGCCAGATTCCACGTGAACGAGTCGTAGTTGTCGAGCAACAGCAGCCGCGTCACGGGTCGATCCCCAGGACGGCGCGCACGATCCCGGTCTTCGCGAAGACCTCGGCGTACTCGCTGCGCGGCACGCTGTCGGCGACGATCCCCGCCGACGCCTGCCAGTAGGCGCGGCCGTTCGCGACCGCGACCGAGCGCAGGATGATGCACGAGTCGAGATCCCCGTCGAAGTCGATGTGCGCGACGCTCCCCGCGTAGAAGCCGCGCGCGACGGGCTCGAGCCCGTCGATGAGCTGCATCGCGCGCATCTTCGGCGTCCCGGTGACGGTACCGGCCGGGAACGACGCGGCGAACAGGTCGAGCGCGTCCTTCTCCCGGCGCAGCTCGCCGACGACGTTCGAGACGATGTGCATGACGTGCGAGTACCGCTCGATCACCATCAGCTCGTCGACCCGCACGCTCCCGGTGCCGCACACCGCGCCCAAGTCGTTGCGCGCGAGGTCGACCAGCATCACGTGCTCGGCGCGCTCCTTCTCGTCGGCGAGCAGCTCGTCGGCGATGCGCTGATCGGCGTGCGGATCGGGATCGCGCGGGCGCGTCCCGGCGAGCGGGCGGATCCGCGCGGTACGCCCGTCGAGGCGTACCAGAAACTCGGGCGAGGCGCCGAACACCGCGCGCCCGTCGTGCTCGACGAAGAACATGTACGGCGACGGGTTGCGCGCCCGAATCTGACGGTAGAAGTCGAACGCGGTTCCGGCGAGCGGGCACGAGAAGCGGATCCCGACCTGGAGCTGGTACGCCTCGCCGTCGTAGATCAAGCGCTTCGCGCGGCCGATGGCGTCGAGGAACGAGCCTTCGTCCATCGACGCGCTGACCGGACCGTCGGCGCGCACCGCGCCCGGAATCGACGGGCGCTGGTCGAGCAGCCGCGCGACGTACCCGTCGAGCCGCCGGTCGACCGCCTCGCGCTCCGCGTCGTCGCGCGCGAACCCGATCAGCGTGACGCGGTGCGTGAAGTGATCGAACACGAGCCAGGTTCCGGGGATCAGGATCAGCGCGTCGCCGAACCGCACGTCGGCCGGCGGAGCGGCATCGCGTGCGCCGTGCAAGATCGGCTCCAGCGCGCGTGCGGCGTCGTAGGTGAAGACGCAGACGGCGCCGCCGGGGAACGGCAGGTCGTCGCGGTCGAGCGAATACCGTGCCAGCGCGGCACGGATCCGGTCGAGCATCCGCGGGTCGCGGTCGATGCCGAACCACTCGAGGTAGTCGAGTCCGATGAACGAGAACCGGCTGATCCGTTCGGTGCCCTCGACCGACTCCAGCAGACACGAACGCCCCGGCTGAGCCAGGGCGAGATACGCGGAGATCGGCGTGATGCTGTCCGCGATGAAGGATCGGGTGACGGAGGTCAGACTGAGCGGATCATCCGCGGTGGCCAGCATAGGCTTGGTAGCCCCTACTTTAGCGCGTATCCCGGTCCGTGGCTAGGTCGCGCAGCCCGAAGCGTCCTTGGGACGTGCGGGACAGCGCGACCGCGCCACAGGCCGAGAGAATGCTAAAGGGCTACTTGACGAGCTCCAGGATGGACAACTCGGCCGCGTCACCCGGCCGCACGCGCGACTTCGTGATGCGCGTGTAGCCGCCGGGCTTGTCCTTCAGCGCGGGCGCGATCTGATCGAACAGCTTCTTCGCGACGGCCTCTTCGGTGAGGTACGACGCGACGAGGCGGCGCGAGTGCAGGTCACCGCGGCGGGCCTGCGTGATGAGGCGCTCGACGACCTTGGTGATCTCCTTGGCCTTGGTCGAGGTGGTCTCGATCTTCTCGTGCTTGAAGAACGAGGTCGCAAGGTTGCGCAGCAGCGCCTTGCGATGACCGTCCGTGCGCGAGAGGCGCTTGTTGGCGACTTGGTGCGGCATGGCTTCCTATCCGGGTTAAGACTGGCGGAGCGAGAGTCCCCGCTCCTCCAGGACTTGCTTGATCTCGTCGAGCGACTTCTTGCCGAAGTTGCGCATTTTGATGATCTCGTCTTCCGTCATGTCGAGGAGCTCGGAGACCTTCGAGATGCCGGCGCGCTTGAGGCAGTTGAACGAACGCACCGAGAGGTTGAGCGTCTCGACCGGGACGTCCCATTCGCTGGCCGGGGCGGTCGCGACCGGCTTCTCCTCGGTCGAGAACCCGATGAAGAGCCGCAGCTCCTCGGTCAGGATCTGCGCCGCCTCGGAGAGCGCGTCGTCGGGCGTGATCGAGCCGTTGGTCTCGATCTCGAGCGTCAGGCGGTCGAAGTCGACCGACTGGCCGACGCGCGTGTCGTCGACGGTGAAGTTCACCTTGCGGATCGGCGAGAAGATCGAGTCCATCGGGATGAGCCCGATCATGTGCTCGATGTTCCGCTGCTTGTCGCTGGTGACGTAGCCGCGCGCCTTCTCGACGCCGATCTCCATCGACAGCTTCGCGTCTTTCTTCGACAGCGTCGCGATGTGGTAGTTCGGCTGCAGGATCTCGACGTCCGCGTCGGGCGCGATGTCGCCCGCCGTGACTTCCTTGGCGCCGTTCACGCTGAGCGAGAGGACCTTGGGGTCTTCGGTGTTCAGCTTGATCGGGAGGCCCTTGAGGTTGAGCAGCAGGTCGACGGTGTCTTCGACCACACCCGAGATCGTCGAGAACTCGTGCAGCACGCCGACGCTCTTGACGTACGTGACGGCGGCGCCGGGGATCGACGAGAGCAGGACGCGGCGCAGCGCGTTCCCGAGGGTGATGCCGAAGCCGCGGTCGAGCGGCTCGATGATGAACTTCGCGTAGTTTTCGCGGCGCTCGCGAACTTCGATGTTCGCGCCGGCCGGTGCTTCCAAAACGGTCATGATGGAGTTGATTCGGTCTTTCTCCGCTTACGTTATCCGCAGCCGCAACGTCATCGGTGACTCGCCCAGAATGTCATCCTGAGCTTGTCGAAGGATGAGCCGCAGTCACGATCGCACGCCTAGCGGCGGATAGGGTTTGGTTCTCTAGGATTACCGCGAGTAGTACTCGACGATGAGCTGCTCGTCGACCGGCGTGTCGATCTGCTCCCGCGAGGGCAGCGCGAGGACGCGCGCGGTATTGTCGGTCTCGCTGAACTCCAGCCACTCGGGGTGGCGGCGGTTCTTCGCGGTCTCGATGTTCGCCGTGATCAGATCCGACTTCATCGAGCGGTCGGCGATCGAGATGACGTCGCCCGCCTTCACGATGTACGACGGAACGTTGACGATCCGGCCGTTCACGCGGAAGTGACGGTGCGTGACGAGCTGACGCGCCTGTGGGCGGCTCTGCGCCAGGTTGAGACGATAGACGACGTTGTCGAGACGCCGCTCGAGGAGCTGGAGGAACGTCGCGCCGGTCTGCCCCTTGACGCGCTGGGCGTCGCGGAAGTAGTTCGAGAACTGCGTCTCGAGCACGCCGTAGTAGCGGCGCATCTTCTGCTTCTCGCGGAGCTGACGGCCGTACTCGGAGACCTTCTGACGGGTCTTCGTGTTCTGCGTCTTCTGGCCGGGTGCGGTGCCGCGGCGCTCGACGGCGCACTTTTTCGACAGGCAGCGGTCGCCCTTGAGGAAGAGCTTGATCTTTTCGCCGGTCTTGCTCGTCGCGGTCTCGCGGCGGCAGAGGCGGCACACGGCTTCGGTGTAGCGGGCCATTCTTTTTCTCGAACTCC
>DASWSC010000287.1:0-14030 GCA_036402855.1 Candidatus Elarobacter sp.
CACCGTGGTGTTGAGAAGCTGCGAGAGCGCCGTCGCGGCGTGGCCTGCGCCGATGTTGCCAACCTCTTTGAGCGCATCGAGCTGCAGGGCGTTGAGCGTCAGCGGCGTCATCATCAGCCGAGTACCTTTTGGATCGTCTCGAGGATCTTCGGCGGCTGGAACGGCTTGGTGATGAACGACTTCGCGCCGGCCTGGATCGCCTCGACGACCAGCGCCTGCTGTCCCATCGAGGTGCACATGATGATCCGCGCGTTCGGGTCGTTCGCGACGATCTGCTTGACCGCCGCGATCCCGTCCATCTCCGGCATCACCATGTCCATGGTGACCAGGTCCGGCGTGAGCGCACGATACTTCTCGACCGCCTCGACGCCGTTCTGCGCCTCGCCGACCACCTCGTAGCCGTTCTTGCTCAGGATTCCTTTGATCATCATCCGCATGACGACGGCGTCATCGACGATGAGAACTCGTTTCGCGCTCACATGCCCCCCTAGGCGAGACCGCGGCTGCGCCGGTCGGCCTGCCGCTTGTTGATGAAATCCATGATCGCCCGGTCTTCTTCGGGCTTGACGCCCTGGAATCGCAGACCCAGCGATACTCTTTTCGACGATTCGATCGGCGAGTTGCGCATGACCTCACCGAGCAGCACCAGCGGCGACGACGCGGTGCTGACCGCGAACCGCGCCTCCACGAACGAGCCCTTGGCGACGTCACGGTCGACGATCAACGAGGCACCCGAGCGGCTCAGATCGGTCAGCGAGCCGCGGACGTAGTCGCCGTGGCCGCGCCCGTTCGGCGCGAAGCGCCACTGTGCCGTGAGCGTCGCGTCGAGCCGCACCGCGGAACGCTTCGACGCGCCGGAGAACACTTGCAGCGTCTCGATCCGCTCGGGCAGCGTGAAGACGGCCGCGTGGCCGTTGAGCGCGATGCACTTCGCGCTGAACCGGAACTTGCCGACGGCGTTGGCGTAGGTGAACACCGCGGTGCCGCCGGGCGCCGTCCCGGCGAGCGCCGAGACGGTGATCTCGCGTCCCGACAGCGCCTCGACGCAGACGGTGCCGCGCGGGCCCCCGCCGGTCATCGCGACGTCGATCCAGCCGTTGATCGGCGGCAGCTTCACCTTCATCTGCGGCGAGAGCGCTTTGGGGCCGAAGCCGAGGAGGCGCAGCACGCGTTACGCTCCCACTCCGGCCGGCTCGCGCTGCGCTTCCTCGGTGGTCGAGACTTGACCGATCGACTCGACGCGCAGCCCCGGCGCGATCTCGCTGTACGAGAGGACGACGAGCCCCGGCGTCGCGCGCTCCGTCAGCCGCTTCAGCGCGAGACGCGTCCCCGGCGAGGTGAGCACGATCGGATGGAGGCCGCCTTGCTGCGCCTCCTGCATCCGCTTCGTCAGCGAAGCGTAGATCTTCGCGACCGTCCCGGGATCGAGCAGCGCGTAGGCGTCCTCGCCGCGGCGCACCGCTTCGCCGAGGAGCGACTCGAGCCGCGGGTCGACGGTGATCACCGAGAGCAGGCCGTTCTCGGCGTACTCGGCGCAGATGTGGCGCGCCATCGCCGCGCGGACGCGCTCGGTCAGGTAGTCGATGTCCTTCGACGCGCGCGCCCCGTCGGCGAGGTTCTCCAGGATCAGCAGCAGGTTGCGGATCGGAATCCGCTCGCGCAGCAGATTCTGCAGCACGCGCTGCACTTCGCCGACGGTGAGGAGCGTCGGGATCAGCTCGTCGACGACGACCGGATAGTGCTGCTTGACGTTGTCGAGCAGCGCGCTCGTCTCTTGGCGGCCGAGCAGATCCGGCGCGTGCGTCTTGATCGTCTCGGTCAGGTGCGTCGCGATCACCGACGTCGGGTCGATGACGGTGTAGCCCGCCATCTCCGCGTCGCCGCGGCCGCCTTCGGCGATCCACAGCGCGGGGAGGCCGAACGCCGGCTCGGTGGTCGGGATGCCGTCGACCGCACCCGTCGCGGTCCCCGGGTTCATCGCGAGCAGGCGCGAGACCATCACTTCGGCGCGCGCGACCTCGAGACCGTAGATCTTCACGACGTAGGTCGATGGCTTGAGCTGCAGGTTGTCGCGGACGCGGATCGGCGGGACGACGATGCCCAGCTCGCGCGCCGCGTGACGGCGGATCATCGTGATGCGCTCGAGCAGGTCGCCGCCCTGCGAGACGTCGACCAGCGGGATGAGGCCGAAGCCGATCTCGAGCTCCATCGGATCGTACGAGAGCAGCGGGACGACCGACTCGGCGGGCTTGACCGCCGGAGCGCCCGACGCCGATCCGGCCAGCCCCGGTGTGCCGGCGTGCGAGCCCGGCAAACCCTTCGCGCCCGCCCTCGCCGCCGCGTTGAGGATGTTGCGCTGGCGCAGGAACAGTCCGAAGACGATCGCGGCGAGCGTGAACATGAAGAGCGGCGGGAGCCCGAAGAATCCAAAGAGCACGAGCAGCACGGAGCAGATCAGCAGCGCTCGCGGGTCCTGGACGAGCTGGCGGGTGAGGTCGTGGCCGAACGAGCCTTCGGAAGCGGCCCGGGTCACGATGATCCCGGTCGCGGTCGAGATCAGCAGCGCGGGGATCTGGGTGACGATCCCTTCACCGATCGTCAGCAGGGTGAACCGCTGCAGCGCCTCGAGGATCGTCATCCCCTGCTGCGCCATCCCGATGACGAAGCCGCCGATGATGTTGACGAAGACGATGATCACGGCCGCGATCGCGTCGCCGCGGACGAATTTCGACGCACCGTCCATCGCGCCGTAGAAATCGGCGGCGCGCTGGATGTCCTTGCGGCGCTGGCGCGCCTCGGCCTCGGTGATGAGCCCCGCGTTGAGATCGGCGTCGACGGCGAGTTGCTTGCCGGGCATCGCGTCGAGGGTGAACCGCGCGGCCACCTCGGCGACGCGTCCGGCGCCGTTCGTGATGACGACGAACTGGATCACGATCAAGATCGCAAAGATCACGATCCCGACCGCGTAGTTGCCGCCGACGACGACGTTCCCGAACGCCTCGATCACCTGCCCGGCGTAGCCGTGGAGCAGGATCGAGCGGGTCCCGGTGATGTTCAGCGAGAGACGGAAGAGCGTGACGATCAGCAGCAGGGTCGGGAAGACGCTGAACGACAGCGCATTCTCGGTATAGAGCGCGACCAGCAGGATGATCAGCGCGACCGTGATGTTGGTCGAGAGCAGCAGGTCCAGGACCCACGGCGGGACCGGCACGATCATCAGGACGACCAGCAAAACAGAAGCCGCGGCGACCCATGCATGGGACGTCGAAGCGAGCCGGTCGAGGAGGCTGGGACGCGCGGGGGCGGCCGTTGCCACTAGGTCACGGTCTCCACGTTAGTACAGTCATCGGCCGAACCGCCCGGCCCCGTGAGGGGGCGCGCGGCCCCAGGCTCGGGTCCTGACGGGACTACCGGCCCCCTCGGTGAGGGCGGAAAGCCTGGTGAGAGCCCGCTCGTCCCGGGGGACGCTTAAGAACCGGGACGCTCCGCCGGGTGCGGGTTTTCGTTGTCCGCGAGGAGGATCGCCGCGTGAACCGTTGGTCCCCGAGACGCCTGTCCAGGCGCACCCTTCTGGTTGCGGTGGCCGCCGGTGTGCTGACCGCGTCCGCGCTCCCCGCGCGGGCTCAGGTCGCACCGCCGCCGGCAAGCGGCGATTTCGGACGGCCGCCTTCGGGTGAGATCCCGATCCTCTTCGACGACGCGCACGTCTACGCGAAGCCCGATACGCTGCGCGCGGGACGGGTCTTGGCGGCCTTCGTGCGCGGCGGCGTCCTCATGGTGCCGCTCCGCTCGATGTTCGAGCGGATGGGGGCGACCGTCAGCTGGGACGAGGCGACGCACACGGCACAAGTTGCGAAGCCCGGCGCCGACGTCAAGGTGACCCTCGACAAGCCGGTCATCGTCGTGAACGGCGAAGAGCGCCCGCTCGACGTCCCGCCGATGCTCTACCGCGGCGTCGTCGTCGTCCCGGTGCGCGTGATCTCCGAGGGGCTCGGCGCGTACGTCCAGTGGGTTCCCGACCGCCGCGTCGTCGTCGTGCGCTACCTGATGGCGCCGGTTCCGCCTCCGGTCGCCCCGACGCCCCCGCCGCCCGCCCCCGCCGTCGTCCCGCCGACCCCGCTCGCGACGCCGACGCCGCCGCCTCCGAGCCCGAGCCCGGCTCCGCCGCGGTATGAGACCTTCATCGCGGGCGACTTCCTCATCTCGCCGCGGATCTATAACGAGATCAGCCCGGGGAACACCGGGACGAGCTCGTTCGCCGGCTGGGGTGCGATCGAGTTCCCCGCGTTCGGCCTGCCGTGGATGCTCGAAGCCGACTACCGGCAATTCCGGTATGCGCACAACGCGAACCAGGTCGTCGTTCCCTGCACGCCCGCCGCGCCCGGCGTCGTCGGCTGCGGAACGGTCGTCGGAAACGCGCTCTACAACAGCGGCAACTGTCCGTCGACCGACCCGGGCTGCGTGACGGTCGCGGGCTACCAAAACATCATCGCGTTCAACGGGCTGGGACAGGCGTACGTTCCGGCCTTCGTCGCGCGCGAGAGCGACGTCGACGTGCGCCTTGGGTTCAAGGTGCTCGACCCGCGCATCTATCTCGGCGCGGGTTACCTCACGAAGACCTACAGCTATCTCGGGTACCCGCGGCTGACCGGCGCGGGATTCGGCGTGACGAAGCTGCCGGATCTCGACCAGCCGTTCTCGCTCACCGGGAGCGCCTGGTATTACCCGCGGATCTCCGGGACGTACACGTATCCCACCTCGCCATTCCTCGGACCGTTGTCGGGGACCAGCATCCCGTTTTCGTACGCATATTGGAAATACCGCGCCGGCGCGACGGTCAACCTCGGGAAGTCGGGCGTCTTCCTCGACCTCGGGTTCGACGGCGAGCGCGCGACCGCGCGCGACAACGCGCCGATCGGAACCGTCCTCAACGCACCCTACGCCGGCCTCGGCATTCATTTCTAGGCGCCTGGGAGTCATCGCATGAAAGCACGATATTCCGTCTCGCTCGCGCTCGCGGCGGCGCTCGCCGGCTGCAGCGGCGGAAGCGGCGGGTCGAGCGGCGCGCCGGTCGCACCGATCAACGGTCCCGTGGTTCCGTCGACCGCGACGTTCCCGCTCAGCATCACGATCCCGAAGCGCACCGTGGCGCCGAGCGGTAGGGATCGCGCGCCGCAGTACGTCTCGGCCGGGACGCAGTCGGTCGCGGTGTACGAGTCGACGACGCTGATCTTCGTCGGGAACTTCAACGTGAACAGCGTGCCGCAGTTCACGACCGTCTACGCGAAGTCCGGACCGACCACGGTGACGGACGGCTCGTGCACGGCGTCGGCGAGCTCCAGCACCTGTACGATGACGATTCAGACGACGGTCGGCGCACACGTCTTCGACGTGCTGACCTATCCCGTATCTCAGGGCTCCCAGGCGAGCTCGGCGCAGCGCTCCGCGCAAGATTTCGGCACCGTGCCGACCTTCCACGGCGTCATCCTCTCGCAGGGCGAGCTCTCGGTGAGCCTCAACCCCGGCACCAACCCGGGTCAGACGATCACGCTGCTCGGCGTCGCGAGCCAGGCGACGTTCGCCGGTCCTTCGCCGGCGCTCACGTTCCACTTGAACGGAACCGGACCGCTGGTCGGCATCGTCGGAACGCAGTACACCTACCAGTACAGCATCAACGACTCGGCGGGACTGCAGATCATCCAGCCCGGGAACTACGACGACGGCCCGGTGACGGTCTCCGAGACCGACGGCAACGCGATCCTCACGATGACGGCCGTCTCGACCAGCACGCCGCCCGCGGCGGCCGGTACACTGACGCTGACCGTCACCTGCGCGAAGGCGGGTGTCGCGACGATCACCGCCGGTTCGGCGAGCCATCCGACGGCGACGTACGCCTCGGGACTCACGTACAACGCGAGCAACTACTCCAACGGGACGCTGGGATCGACGACGCTGCAGTGCGCCGACAACAGCGCCACCCTCCCCGTCACGGTTCAGTAAGGGATTCACGATGCACGCACGATCGATCGCGGCTCTGGCGCTGGCGGTCGCTGTCGCAGGTTGCGGCGGCGGCGGTTCGGCAGGGCCGCCCGGGACGCCGGCGATCCCCGGCAGCGTCCCGACCGCGGCGCCGCAAGCGCTGGGCTCGATCCCGATGACGATCGGCTTCCCGCTCAAGCCGCCCGCGTCGTCCGACCGCACGCCGCAGTTCGTCTCACCGAACGCGGCGGCGATCGCGATCTACGACGGTGCGACCCTCATCTACGTCGCAAACCTCTCGTTCGACAGTCAAACGCAGTTCACGACGGTGTACGCGAAGTCGGGCGCCACGACGGTCGCGTTCGGCTCGTGCACGTTCACCAGCAGCGCCGCGGTGTGCACGCTGACCATCACCACGACGATCGGCGCGCACAAGTTCGACGTCATCATGTATCCGCTCGCGCAAGGCCAGCAGACGACGTCGGGACAGCGGAAGGTTCAAGACACCGGTACGCCACCGAACTTCATCGGCGTGATCTCATCCGAAGGCGAGCTGTCCGTCACGCTCAACCCGGGGGCGAACCCCGCGGCGACGCTGACGCTGCTCGGCGTCGCCGACCAGGTGGTCTACGCCGGGCTGTCGGAAGCTGCGTACAACGACACCGTGACGTACGGGTACCGTATCCAGGACTCGACGCATGCGCAGATCATCCAGCCGGGGACCTCGTACGACAACGGACCCGTGACGCTGACCGCGACGCCGACCGGCGTGGTCACGCTCACGCCGAGCACCATCTCGACGCCGCCGGCAGCCCAGGGCGATCAGAACTTCACCGTGAAGTGCGTGAACGCGAACGGGGGGACCGTGAGCATCGATTTCAACGTACAGACGCATCCCAACAACGCGTACGCATCCGGTCTCACGTATAACGGGTCGAACTATCCCGGGGCGAAGATCCAGAGCATCGCGTTCACCTGCGACGCGGCCTCGGCGACGATTCCGATCACCATCGACGGAAAGCACCGGCGATGAGCGCGGCGATGCACGTACGAGTCGCCCTGGCCGGTCTGATCTTCCTGGCGGCGGGCTGCGGCGGCGGCGGAAGCAGCGGCCCCGCCGGACCGGCGACCGTCACGCCTGCCGACGCGGCGAAGGTCACGTTGACGCTCGCGATCCCGAACCGTCAGACGAGCTCGACGGCGCGCGCCCCGCAGTACCTTTCGGACGGCACGCGGGCGCTCGCGATCTACGACGGTGCGACGCTGCTCTACGCGGGGAACCTCTTCCTCGGAACGCAGCCGGCGTTCTCGGACCTGTACGTGAAGTCCGGCAGCACGACGGTCGCGACGGGCGACTGCATCCGGGGAAATCTGTCGTCGAGCTGCACGCTGACGATCACGACGACCGTCGGCGCGCACAAGTTCGGATTCACCGCCTACGGCGACTTCCAAGGCGGATTCACGCTGCCCGGCAGCACGGCGCGCACAACGCTCGACACCGGGACGCCGCCCACGTTCACCGGCCTCATTCTCTCCGAGGGCGAGCTCGACATGACCGCGGTCGCCGGAGCGAATGCGGCGCAGACCCTGCACCTTCTCGGCGTCGCCGACATCGCGCAGTGGTTCGGGCCGCAGACGGCGTCCTTCAACCAGACCGCGACGATCAGCTACGAGATCCAGGACGCGCGCTCGGGGCAGATCGTCCTGCCCGGTGCGACGTACGACAACGGACCGGTGACGATCACCGCCTCGCCGTCCGGGATCCTGACGTTCACTCCGATCTCGCAGACGACGCCCCCGGCGATCAACGGCTCGCAAACCTTCGACGTCAAGTGCACGTCGGGGAGCGGCGGCGTGGTGACCTTCACCGCGAGCGCCGGAACGCACCCGACGACCGCGTACGCCAACGGCCTCACATACGATTCAACCAATTACTCGAACGGAACGCTCAGCACGCGCGGCTTCCGCTGCTTCGGTAGCTGACCGCTATGCGACGGTCCGGCCCTTCATCTTGTAGACGAAAGCGATGATCTGAGCGACGGCTGAGTAGAGGTCGGGCGGGACCGGCGAGTCGAGCTCGACCTTCGCATAGAGCGTCCGCGCGAGCGGCGGGTTCTCCAAGATCGGGATCTTGTGCTCGATCGCCAACTCGCGGATGCGCTTTGCGATGAGGTCGGCGCCCTTCGCGGTCAGCACCGGTGCGTCCATCTTCAGCTCGTCCCATTCGAGCGCCACGGCAAAGTGCGTCGGGTTCGTGACCACGACGGTCGCCTTGGGCACGGCGGCCATCATGCGCTTGCGCGCCATCGCGCGCTGCCGCTGGCGGAGCGCGCCCTTCGCCTCGGGGTTTCCCTCGGACTGCTTGTGCTCGTCCTTGACCTCGGTCTTCGTCATCTTCAGCGACTGCTCGAGCCGGCGCTTCTCCCAGATGTAGTCGGCGATCCCGAGCACGAGGAGCAGCGCGCCGACTTTGACGCCGATCCAGAACACGATCCCTTCGATCGACACGATGATGTCGTGCGGGGAGGCGTTCGCCAGCGCGTAGAGCATCGTGAGGTTGTCCTTCACGCCGAACCAGCAGATCAGGATCACGATGGCCAGCTTCAGGAGCTGCTTCGCGAACTGCACGAGCGTCTGCAGCGAAAAGAAGATCCGCTTGAAGCCGGCGAGCGGATTCAGCTTCCCGAAGTTCGGCGCCAGGAGCTGCGGCGAGAACAGCAGGCCGAACTGCAGCACGTTCGCGACGACTGCAAGGATGAGCGCGGCGCCGAACGCCATCGCGAGGAGCGGCGTGTACGGCATCAGCGCGGTCAGGAACATCCCGCCGACCGAGCCGATCGTCACGTCGCCGTGCGTCCCGGCGTGGGTGAGCGCGACCTGGAACGCCTGCGCCCCCGACTCGACGGCGGTGAGGAACCCGACGTGCAGGGCGATGACGATCGCGAGAAAGATCGCCGAGCCGCCGATGTCCTGCGAGCGCGCGACCTGCCCGCGCGAGCGAGCCTCGCGCCGCCGTTTCGGTGTGGGCTTCTCGGTCGCGTCCGGTCTGGCCATCTACCGCGCGCGCCTCATGGCGTCGGGCTGGGGAGCGGGCTCATCGCGCGCAGCACGGTGTCCATCTGGTGTGACGAGGTGTCGATCAGCGAGGGAAACACGGCGCCGAGCAGCGGCAGCGAGACGATCAGCATGACCAGCCCGATCGTGATCTGGATCGGGAAGCCGACGACGAACACGTTCATCTGCGGCGCAACGCGGGCCATCAGGCCCAGCATGACGTTGACCAGGAACAGCGCGATCGCGACCGGCGCCGCGATCTGGAACACGATGAACAGCGACTGCGCGAAGAAGCGCATCACGTCGCCGGCGACGAGCTCGGGCGCCGCCGCGAACGGGAGCGGGACCAGCCGGAACGAGCCGGCGATCCCGGCGATGAGCGCGTGGTGCGCGTCCGCCGCGAGGTACAGCAGCGTCGCGAGCGCCAGCTCGAGGTTTCCGATCACGGTGACGTTCTGCGAAGTGAGCGGGTTCACGACGTTGACCACCGCGAAGCCGATCTGCGTGTCGATGATCTCCCCGGCGAACTGGATCCCGGTGAAGAGCAGAAAGGCGACGAACCCGAACACCACGCCGACGAAGACCTGCGCCAGGATCGCGACGGTCAGCTCGCCGAGCCCCCCGAGCGGCGCCATCGGCGGGATGGTGCGGATGATGACGAGCGAGAGCAGCAGACCGAGCCCGAACCGCACGAGCTGCGGCACCTGTGTCTGCGAGAAGATCGGGACCAGCATCAGCATCGCGCCGACCCGCACTAGCACGAGCAGCACCGTCTCGAACTGCCCCGCCCCAAGCCCAAACACATTAAACGCGCCACTCATCGCACACCAGTGTCAGCATGAGCGCCAGTGTCACCGTGAACGCGACGGTCAGCACAAGCGCCAGTGTCACCGTGAACGCCAGTGTCACCCTGAGCTTGTCGAAGGGTGCGCGAGCATCCTGACGTGCGCGATGATCTCTCATGCTTCGACAAGCTCAGCATGACGGGGGCGCTCGGCATGACGGCGGGGGCGCTCGGCATGACGGGGGCGCTCGGCGTGAGGGGCGGTGTCACTGGATGAACTGGGGGATGCCGGAGAAGACGCGGGACGTGAAGTCGGTCAAGAGCGCGAGCATGAACGGACCGAACAGCAGGATCGCGAGTGCGACGACCACGATCTTCGGGATGAAGGCGAGGGTCGGCTCCTGGATCTGCGTGACCGCCTGGAAGACCGAGACGATCAGTCCCGTCGCGAGCCCGAGGAGGAGCGCGGGCGCGCAGACGAGGAGCGCGACGAAGATCGCTTCGCGGCCGAGCGAGAGCGCGGCGGCGTACGTCATCGCTGGAAGCTGGCGAAGAGCGCGGCGACGGTGAGGTTCCAGCCGTCGACCAACAGGAAGATCAGGATCTTGAACGGGAGCGAGATGATCACCGGCGGGATCATCATCATCCCCATCGACAGGAGCACCGACGCGACGACCATGTCGATCACGATGAACGGAATGTAGATCGCGAAGCCGATCTGGAACGCGGTCTTGAGCTCGCTGATGACGAAGGCCGGGACCAGCAGGTACGTCGGCACGTCGGTCTGCTTCGCCGGCCGCGGCTCCTTGGACAGCGAGTAGAACAGCGCGATGTCCTTCTCACGCGTCTGCTTGAACATGAACGTCCGGAGCGGGACGGCGGCGCGGTCGATCGCGACCTTCTGTGAGATGCGGTTGGCGAGATAGGGCTGCAGCGCGTTCTTGTTGATGTCCTGGATCACCGGGTTCATCACGAAGAACGTCAGCAGCAGCGAGAGCCCGACCAGCACCTGCGTCGGCGGAACCTGCTGCGTCCCAAGAGCGGTTCGGACAAACGAGAGCACGACGACGATGCGGGTGAACGAGGTCAGCAGCACGAGGAGCGTCGGCGCCAGGGTGACGACGGTCAGCAGCAGCAGAATCTGGAGCGAGAGCGCGACGTCCGAAGGTTTGGTCGCGGGCGTCACGCCGATGTTCACGCGGGGGATCGGGATCGACGCCGCGCCGGCGCTCTGCGCGAGCGCGGGGACGGCGAAGAACACGACGGCCAGGGCGGCGGCCGACGCGGCGAGGACGGTGAGGAGACGTCGGTTCACGGCTGCTTTCGGAATCTCTGCAGAAGGCGAAGCACCGCATCGCGTTGCTCGCCGAGCGCCTTCCGTTGCGTCTCGATGTAGGGGTCGACCACCTCCGACGGCACGTCGGCGATGTGCGTCACCCCGGCGGATCCTCCGCCTACCAGGTAGTATCGGTCGCCGACCTTGATGACGTGAACGGCGCTGTGCTGCGAGACCGCCGCCGATTCGACGACGGACACCAGGCGGCGGCCGGTCCCGGCGACGATCCGCCCGCGGTTGAGCGTGCGGACCGCGTACGTCAGCCCCAGCAGCACCAGGGCGACGACGGCCAGGACCCAGACGTAGTAGAGCGCGATCGTCAGGCAGCTATACCTTGTCGACGACGGGGTTGAGCTCGCTGATCTTCACGGCGAACTTGTCGTCGACGACGACCACCTCGCCGCGCGCGATCAGGATGTTGTTGACGTAGAGATCGATCGGCTCGGTCGAGAGCTTGTCGAGCTCGAAGACGCTGCCGGTCTGCATCGAGACCACCTCGCGCAGCGAGAGCTCGGTCTGCCCGAGGACCGCCGAGATCTCGAGTGGGACGTCGTGGACGAGGTCCAGGTTCGCGTGTCCGGGAGCCGCGGTCCGCATCGGGGTCGGCTGCATCGGCGAGAACGAGACGGACTGGCCTTCTTCCACCATCCTGCGGGCGGCCGGGACCGGCGCCGCGGCCGGCTGCGGCGCGAGCCGGTGCTGCGCGAGAACGTCGAAGTCGATCGTCAGCGTCGTCGTGAAGCCTTCGCCCATCTCGAGCGGCGCCGTGAACGTGACGAACGGCGGCGCCGGGAACGCGCCCGCGTCGGCCGCGACGCTCGACTCGATCCCTTGCGAGCCGTGCGCGGTCTCCGAGGCGAGGGCCTCGCCCATCGCGCTCGAGATCTGCGCGACGGTCTCGGCGACGATCGAAAGCTGCATCGCGTCGAGCTCTCCGCCGTCGCCCGGCGTGCCGAGCATCAGCTCGACGATGCGGGCGAGGTCGTTCTTCCGGTAGCGCGCGACGAACGCGAGATCGGCCGAGGGGATCCGCGTGACGGTCGCCACCACGTCCGGGTCGATCCGGATCGAACCGTCGCTGTCGCTGCGGCGGGAGGTTCCCGCGGCGACGGTACGGCCCGCGAGCGTTCCCAGGACGCCGGCGGCCGAGGCGAACATCGCGTCGGCGATGGGACGGAGTCGGTCGGCCACCCTAGTCCTCGCTCTCGACGATCTGGCTCACGCGCACGGCGAGCTTATCCCGGTTCACGCCCGGAAACACCTTGAACTTCTCCCGCTCGTTGACGGTCGCCGTCAGCGGCTCGTCGACCGGCTTGTCGAACAGGAGCAGGTCGCCGGGCTGGAGCGCGATCAGGTCGCGCAGCGAGACCACGGTCTTGCCGAGCTCCACCCTGACGTCGACCGGAGCGCGTTCGACGTTGCGGGCGAGCTGTGCCAGATCGTGGTCCGTCACGCCGCGGCCCGCGACGACGCTCGGCGACCACTGGAAGTCGGAGAGCTGCGGCCCGATCTGCTGGAGCACCGCGTACGGCAGGCAGAAGTTCATCACGCCGGACATGTCGCCGACCTTGAGCTCGCACGAGACGAAGGCGACGATCTGGTCGAGCGGGATGATGCGCGGGATGAACTGAGGGTTCGAGTCGAGCGCCTCGATCTTGAGCGAGAGCGTCAGCAGGTAGTTCCACGACTCACGGTAGCTGTTGAGCATCCGGGCCATGAAGCGCTGCATCAGCGTCCGCTCGATGTCGGTGAGGTCGCGAAGCTTCTGCGGGTACCAGCCGGGGCCGCCGAGCAGCCGGTCGATGATCGAGAAGACGAGGTTGAGGTCGACCTGCACCATCCCCGAGCCCGGCAGCGGGTCCATCGAGTAGATCGAGAGGATCGACGGGATCCCGATCGAGCTGATGAAGTCGCCGTAGCTGATCTGGTCGATCGAGACGATCGTCGCCTCCACCCGCGTGCGGAGGTACACCGACAGCGAGTTGTTCAGCAGCCGGGTGAAGTTGTCGTGCAGCGTGCGCAGCGTCTGAAGCTGGTTCGTCCCGAACTTGTCGAGCCGCTTGTTGAAGCGGAAGTCGAACGACTTGATCTTGCGGACTTCGGTGACGGGTTCGGGCGTCGCGAGCTGGTTGACGAGAGCGTCGATCTCCTCTTGGGAGAGCATCGACATGCTATTGGGCCTCCGGGATCGGGCTGGGCGTCCGTGCCCCGTTGAGGATGACGATGTCGACGCGGCGGTTCTGCTGCCGGTGCGCTTCGTTGTCGTTCGCGAACTTGGGCCGGAACTGTCCGTAGCCGGCCAGCGAGATGCGGGTCGGCGCGATGCGCTCGCGCTCGACGAGATAGCGGGTCACGCCGGTCGCGCGCGCCGCGGAAAGCTCCCAGTTGCTGGGATAGGAGTAGGTGGCGATCGGGACGTCGTCGGTGCTGCCCTCGACGCGCACTTCGTTGCGCACGCCGCGGAGCTGGCCGGCGATCACCGTGAGCACCTGCTTCGTCTCCGGCCGCAGGTCCGCCGAGCCGGAGTCGTAGTACGCCTTGTCGCTGAGCAGCGTCACGACGAGCCCCTGGCTCGCGATCCTCGTCTGCACCTTCGTCTGCAAGTGCTGCCGGGCGATGTAGCGGTCGAGCTCGGCCTTGATCTCCACCATGTTCGCTTCGTCCGTGCGGCCGTGCTCCGTCCCGATCGCGCCGCCATTGGGCGGGCTGTTGATCGCGCTCGTGCTGCTGAACCCGCCCGAGATCATCCTCGCCAGCCGGTTGAACTTCACGGCCGAGATGTTCGAGATCGCGAAGAGAATGATGAACAGAGCGAGCAGCAGCGTGATCATGTCGGCGTAGGTGAGCAGCCAGCGCATCATGCCGGCGCTCTCCATC
>DASWSC010000288.1:0-19747 GCA_036402855.1 Candidatus Elarobacter sp.
TCGCCGGGCACCCACAGCTCGCCGTCGAGGTCGTGCATGATGCGCCGCCGGTCGATCCCTTGGGCCAGGGCGCGCCGCACGCGGATATCGTCGAGCGGCGGGTGGGCGAGGTTGAACTTCACGTAGTCGAACTCGTAGTGCGGCTGCAGGACCACGCGTGCGCCCGGCCGCGTCCGCACCGTGTCGAGAAACGAGCGGCCGCCCTGCACGCGAGCCAGAATGAGGTCGATGCTGCGCGACTTCCACAGCGTCACCGCGGTGTTGGGGTCCGGTACGATCGAGATCTCGATCCGCGGGATGTGCGCGGGGCCGCGGAAGTAGTGCGGATCGGCGCTCAAGACGATGCGCGAGCCGCGCTCCCAGCGCTCGACCTTGTACGGCCCGAGTCCGACCGGCGCGGCGTTGTACGGGTCGCGGTTGATGTCGTGCTTCCCGGCCAGCACGTGGGCCGGAAGCAGCACGTACGGATCGTTCGCCGCCATCGTGAAGCACGACGGAACGAACGGAGAGAACGGCTGCGTCAGCCGTACCCGCACGGTGTACGGGTCGAGCGCCGTCACGGACGCGACGTGGTCGAAGCCGGTTCGGTCCGGGACGCTGTTGTTCGGGTTCATCGCCGCGGAGAACGAGAAGACGACGTCGCGCGAGGTGAACGGCGTCCCGTCATGCCAGCGCGCGTCGCGCCGGAGATGGTAGGTGACCGTGCGCCCGTCGCGCGAGATTCCGCCGTTCGCGACGGTCGGGACGGCGGTCGCGAGGTCGGGGATCATCCGGCCGGCGCCGTCCGCACGCAGCAGATAGCCGTGGATCAAGGGAGAGAAGAACGAGATCTGCGCGTTGTTGAAGACCAGCGGGTTGAGCCCCGGCGGGTCGGTGCCGGTCGTCAGCCGCAGCGCGTTGGCTGGAGCGGCACCGCCTCCGGAGCTGACCTGCGTGCATGCAGTCACGGCCAGCGCGCACGCTGCCGCAAGCGTGCGCGCGAGCTCGCGCTTCACCGAGGCGCTCTCTGCGAGGTCATCGTGTGCGCGCCGTTCGCGCGGGGGCGTGAGGAGCCTTCGGCGCTCCGCGTCAGACGTCGACGCGCGCGTCGGTGGTGCGCGAGTCGACGCGCACCCAGGCGGTGTAGCGGCCGTCGTTCGAGCCGGGCGCAACCTCGCGGCGCCACCAGGCCGGAACGCCGGTCGTGTCCACTTCCCAGCTCTCCCCTCGCGCGAGCTTGCGCGTCCCGTAGAGCGCCGCGCCCTCGAAGTCGTCCCCGACCCGAACTTCGAGCGTGACGCCGCCGCCGAACGTGACGTTGCGGAACCGGATCAGCCCGTCGGCCGATGCCGGGCGCGCGAGCGCGAAGGCGGCCGCACCCGCAAAAAGTGCCGAGCATGCCTGTCCGCGCGTCATGAGCGCCTCCCACCGGCGCACAGCCGGTACCAACGAAAGAATACAGAGCGACCTGAGAAGATTCTGAGGCACTTTGTCTTGCCTTGGGAGGCGTAAAAGGCGTATGGTAGGTCACCACCTACCCGGGGAGGGAGAGTCTATGAGAGTCCGCTTCATCGCAGGATCGGCAGCAGCGTTGGCCTTGATCGCAGGGTTCGCGCTCGGCCGCGCAACCGACACGCGCGTCGCAAACGCGCAGACCGCAGCGCTTCCGCACTTCATGTGCTATCAGACCCAGTACGCCACCGCCGCCTCCGGCGCCGGGCACGTCACGGACCAGTTCGGAGCGACGGACCGCAAGTTCTTCCGCGCCGACATGTTCTGCGCGCCGGCGAAGAAGATTCCGCTCGGCTTCCATCCGCTGCAAGTGCCGGGAGCCGCGAACCACCTCACGTGCTACCACACCGAAGGCGCCGCGATCAACGCCTCGCGCACGATCGTCAACCAGCTCGAGAAGACGCGCTTCAAGGGCCTGACGCCGCGCTATTTCTGCCTGCCCACCTTCAAGTCCGAAACAGCAGGCGCCGCCGGCTGAGCCGCCGCCGCGGCAGGTAATCCGTGCGCGCGTCTACCAATCGTAGCGCGCGCACGGAGAGATGGCAGAGCGGTTGAATGCAGCGGTCTTGAAAACCGCAGGCCCTTCACGGGGCTCGTGGGTTCGAATCCCACTCTCTCCTCATGGACAGGTTCCATTATGCCATACGTTTGAGACGAACGGTCCGAATGATTTGAATAGTGGAACCACGCGCATCAATGCAGATCAGTTCCCGGTCTACCATCGCTGATTCGACTGATTTGGTCGTTTGCGAGACGTACGTCGTGGGCGCTCGACGGTCTGCGAGGAGTTCCGAAATGACGTCCACGACACGACCTGAACCGCACCGTATCCAGACAACGCGATTGGTCGTACGCCTGGTCGAGCCGGACGACGTCGACGAGGTCATCGCCTACGACCGACGCAACGCGGAGAGCTTCGCGATATGGGCTCCGGCGCCGAGCGCCGACGCTTTCGACCGGGACAAACGACGCGAACGCATCGCGCGCCGACGTGCCGAGGCCGATGCGGATACAGGCTACGGCTTCATCGCCACGCTTCGAGACGATCCGTGCATCGTCGCGGGCATCAGCCTCAACCAGGTTGCCCGTCTCGCATTCCAAGCATGCTATCTCGGCTATTCCGTTGACAGGGGGCACGAGGGGAAGGGTCTCGCGTCAGAGGCGGTCCGCGCCGTGGTCGACTTCGCCTTCCAGGCGCTCGGGCTCCATCGGATCATGGCAAACTATCAGCCGACCAATGAGCGCAGCGGCCGGCTCCTGCGGCGCCTCGGTTTCGTACCGGAGGGCTATGCCCGCGACTACCTGTTCATCAACGGCGCTTGGCGCGACCATGTTCTGACAGCGCTCGTCAACCCGCGACCTGCGGAATAAGCAGCACGAATAGCGGAACCTGAACGCTCTCCTCATGTCTAGGCGCCGGTATTCCACGATCGGGCCGTGGACGCGCTACGGTCTGCGACCCTTTGACCCTGGGATGCCAGCACAATGTGCGGGCCTTGCTGGACGAGATCACACGGCTTGCCGGGTGATGACGCGCGGCGAACGCCGTTCGCGAACGCTGGCGCCGAGGCGCGCGTTACGGATAGTCGGCGGCGGGGCGGAGCGCCGTGATGTCGACGCTCGGGGCGACGGGGAGCGTCACGCGGACGTAGAGCGGGACGACGTCGCCGGGCGGGATGATCGCGAGCAGCGGTGCGGTCATGTACGAGGTCGTGCCGTCGCCGGTGGCGATACGCAGGCCGAAGGCGGCTCGCTGGTTGGGGCCGATCGTGAACTCACGCGGACGCTCGATCGAGAAGGTCTCCGCCACGATGAACGGACGGCGCCGTTCGTCGAGGATGCGGACGGCGGCGTAGCCGCTGATCGCGCATGCGGTCGTGCCGGCGTTGGTGAGCGTGACTCGGAGCTCACGGTGGAGCATCGCGCCCGTGTCCGAGGTGACCGCGGCCCGCAACGAGGCCGAGGCGCACGGGCGCAGGACCGCCATTCCGGCGCCGCCTCGGCCGCCGATCGGCGGGTACGCCGGCATCGCCGTCGCCGCTGCGAGCGGGAGCAGCGCGGAGAGTGCGGCCGGGATGAGGAAGCGTCGGACCAGCATGATCCGTGAACGCGGCGGGACGCGGGAACATCTCCTGGACGAGCTTCGCGACTACGCTCCGGCCGACGCCCGCGAGGCGGCGATGCGCGACCGGCTCGTCGCGTTCCTGACCAGCCATCCCGATGCGTTCGCGCGAGAGCTGACGGTCGGCCACGTCACCGCGTCGGCCTGGATCGTCGATCGAACACGAACGCAGGTGCTCCTCACGCATCATCGCAAGCTGGGGCGCTGGCTGCAGCTCGGCGGACACGCCGACGGTGATCCCGACGTCCGAGCCGCTGCGCTCCGCGAGGCGCAAGAAGAATCCGGCCTCAGCTCGGTGCGTCTCCTCCAGCCGGGGATCTACGATCTCGACGTGCATCGCATCCCGGCGCGCGGCGACGAACCCGAGCACGACCACTACGACGTGCGCTTCGCGTTCGAAGCCGATCCGGCTGAGCCGCTGGTCGTCAGCGCGGAGTCCAAGCAGCTCGCCTGGATCCCGCTGCACGCGTTGGAGCGCTACGGCGCCGACGAATCAGTGCTGCGCCTGGCGCGCAAGACCGGAACGATCGCATGATCTCGCTCGCGGGCGGCATTCTCGCGCTCGCCGTGCCGCTGATGCAGTACGCCGGCGGCTACGCGTTCGCCTCACCCGGGATCACGGCGGTCAGCTCCGACGGACGTTTCGCCGTCGCACCGGTCCCCGGAGCGCCGGCACGCACGCGCATCATCGACGCGCGCACGCTGCGCGAGGTGCACAAGCTGCCGGGCGAAGCGCTGTGGAGCTGCGCCTTCGCGCCGGGCGGCGACGTCGTGGTGTGCTCGGGCCGCGGCTTGCATGCGTTCTCCTCGTCGACGTGGGGCGAGCTCTGGAGCACCGGCTTCGACGGAAATTACGGCGCGCTCGCGTTCGCGCCGGACGGGCGAACCGTCTACGCCGGCGGGATGAGCGCGCGCGCCGAGGCGCGTGATCTCCGGACGGGGGCCGTGCGCTGGGCACAGCCGCACGCGTCGATCACGCTCGCACTCGCGGTCAGCCCCGACGGACGATGGCTCGCCGAAGGTTCGGACGGCGGCGGCCTGCGCGTCGTCGACGCGCGAACGGGCGCGCTGCGCGCGACGCTCGCCGACCGCGACGGGACGACGGCCGCGGCGCGCGCCGGGCTGCTCGCGCATCCGGGACACGTCGAGCACGTCGCCTTCAGCGGTCGCACGCTGATCAGCGCAGGCGGCGACGGCACGATCAAAGCGTGGGACGTGGAGCGCGGACGGCGGACCGGGCGGCTCGAGTGCGGCGCGCGCACATCGGTGATCGCCGGTGCGGACGGCGCGCTGTACGAGGGCTGCGGGCGTCGGCTGCGGCGCGTGCTGGCGAACGGAACCGTGCGCGTGCTGCCGATCCGCGGTGCACCGGTCGCGGTCACCAAGGACGGGCGCACGCTGTGGACCGTCGGCGAACCGTCGTACCGGTTCGACGTGGCCCACGGCACCGTCGAGGCGACCTACGGTGACGTGGTCGCGGGCGCGTTTTCACGCGACGGCCGGCGCGTCGCGATCCTGCGCGGTGACGACGATCTCACGGTGAGCGAGCTCGCCGGCGCTCGGCACATCGCCCTGCGCGGGTTCAGCACGCCGCCGAGGGGATCGATGTCGCACGTCGTGACGCGTCTGAAGTTCGATCCGACTGGGACGCGCCTCGCCGCCGGTGTCTTCACGACGACCGGTTTCGTCGATCACTCCGGGGTCTACAAGGCGCGGCTCTTCCTCTACGACGTCGCCGGCGGCGCCGTCCCGCGCCGCCGCTGGGACGACGTCGCGGTCGCCGACATGGCGTTCACCCCGGACGCGCGCCGGATCATCGTGACGTCGCCCTCGCTCACCGATACGCACTCGGCGATCTGGCGGATCGCGACGGACGGCGGCGTGCTCGAGACGTGGCGGCCCGACACCGATCGGCCGTTCTATTGCGCGATGGGCAACGGCTTCGGGATGGCGGTCCCGCTCGCGGTCCGCGGCGGCGACGACGTCGCGATCCCGGCCGGATCGTGCTCGCGCACGCCGGAGCAGCGCGATCCGTCGACGGCGGCGGCGAAGCTGTGGAACGTCCCGACGCGCCGTGCGACGATCGTGTACCAGGGCGCGGCCGGCGCACCGGCGGTGACGTTCGATGCGAATGAGCGCATCTCGGCGGCGGTCGACGCCAGGCAGGTTCTGCGCGTGTGGGATACGGCGAGCGGTGCCCTCATCGCGCGCCGCACGCTCGACGTGCCGATTCGCCCGGAGGTCGAAGTCGGCGTCGCGGCCGGCGACGAGCACGTCGCCGTGATCGTCGGACCCGCGCCGGGCTTTCAGGCCGAGGGAGCGGGCTACGACGTCACGTTGTACCGCGCTCGCGACCTCCAGCCGGTCGCGCGCGCGCACGCCGCGGGGCGGCTGCGAAACCTCGACGTCTTGCGCGCCGGGCGGGTCGGCGTCATCATGGACGACCGCGCCGAACTATGGCGTCTGCCCGGATAAGATCGTAAGCGCGCGGTCGAGCTGCGCGTCGTGCCCCGGTTCGCCGGGATGCGTGTCGGCGCTCTGCTGGACGACCACATCGGGCGTGATCCCGACCTTGTCGATGTCGCGCCCGGCCGGCGTGAGGTAGCGCGCCGTCGTCATCTTGATCGCCCCGCCGTCGGGGAGCGCGAACGTCTCCTGGACGAGCCCCTTCCCGAACGTGCGCGTGCCGATCAGCGTGCCGGCTTTGTCGTCCTGGATCGCGCCCGCCACGATCTCGGCCGCCGACGCCGTGTCGCCGTCGACCAGGACCGCGAGCGGCGCCTGCACTCGCACGACCCCGGCTTTCGCGGCAAACGCGACCGGTTTGCCGGTGCGCTCCTGCGTCGTCACGATCGTGCCGCCGACGAACCGCGAGCCGACCGCGATCGCCGCGTCGCGGTAGCCGCCGCCGTTCGCGCGCAGGTCGACGACGAACGCGCGGGGGTTCGACGCGCGCAGCGTCGCGAGCGCCGCATCGAGCTGCTGCGGCGACTGCGCACCGAACGAGCGGATCCGGATGTAGCCGACGCCGCCCGTGACGATGCGGCCGGTCACGTCGGGCGCGCTCACGATCCGGCGCACGATCGCGACCGGGTCGTGCGCGGCGCCGTCGCGCGTGAACCCGATGCGCACGGTCGTCCCCGGCGCGCCGCGAAGCGCGCGCGAGACGGCGTCGGCCGACGCGACCGGCGGCGCGCCGCCGTCGATGGTCGTGATCTGATCGCCGGGCTGCAGACCGGCCGCCGCCGCGGGGCTCTCCGGGAAGACGTCGACGACGCGGACCGCGTGCGTCTGCGGGTCGACGTCCAGCTCGGCACCGATCCCGGCCGCCGGCTTGCCGTCCAGAAAACCGACGAACTTCTTGAAAGCGGCCGGCGGAAAGAGCAGCGTGTACGGGTCGTGCAGCGCGGCCAGCTCGCCGGCGATGGTCGTCGCGACCAGCTCCGGGGTTCGCACGCGTGCGCCGTACCGCGCGACGACGAGCGCCACGTCACGGTCGATCGCGCTCTCGGCACCGTACCGGTCGGCATGCGGCGGAAGCGGGGCGAAGCGGACGTTCGCGATCCCGCGCGAGCGCAGGTAGCCGCTGATCCCGCGCCGCGCGCCCTCGGCCAGATCGCCGGGCTCGACGGGCTTGTAGAAGCGTGCGAGGATCGTCGTGTAGCAGATCTCCAGCGCGATGACGTCGAGCGCGCCCAGCGACGCGCGCGGCGGCTGCGACGGCGCGGACTGCGGGCGTACCGTGCCGCGCGCGCCGGCGGGCAGGGCGATCGCGACAAGAGCGATCGCGAGCGAGATCAGCCTGGCCACGCCGGAGCCGTTCCGCGCCCGTGCCCGCGACGCATCCCCGCATCTCGGCCGTGCCTCGCCCAGCCCCTCAAAGAAGCGCTGAGCCGCCGTGCGGCGTAGTCAAGCCGCGTGGAGCGCCGGACCGTCGCCGTGATCTTCGTCTTCGCGTTCGCCGTCTGCGCGCTGATCACGAAGCCGCACGCCACGTCATGGAACGATCTTTCGCGGCTCGCTGCGATCGACGCGCTGGAGCGCCGGCATACCTTCGCGATCGAAGGCTCGCCGTTCGCCGCCAAGACGCAAGACAAGTACGTGTACGCCGGACACACCTACTCCGACAAGCCGCCGGCGCTGGCGCTGCAGGGCGCCGCCGTCGCGGCGGTGCTCGAACCGTTCGGGGTCACGCTGGCCGGCGCGCCGGAGCGTTCCGTCTATCTCATCGTGCTGCTGAGCGTGGGGTTTTGGTTCGCGCTCGGGTGCGTGTACTCGTACGCGTTTCAGCGACTGCTCGGTTTCGCGCCCCCGGGCGCCGCGTTCGTCACCGCGCTGGCCGCGCTCGGCACGCTGAGCCTCCCGTACGCGACCGTCCTCGCAAACCACGTTCCCGCCGGCGCCTGCGCGCTCGCCGGCGTCTATCACCTGGCGCGCGGGCGCCGGAGCAGCGCGCATGCGGCGCTCGGAGCGGTGTTCGTCGCGCTCGCCTACGGGTTCGACGCGTCGATGGTGGTCCTGGTCTGCGCCGTCGTGGTGCTGCTGTGGGGCGCCCCGCTGCGCACCTGGGCGGTCGCCGCAGCCGTCGCGGCGCCGCTGGTCGCAGCGCAGCTCGCGTACAACGCGACGGTCTCCGGCGCGATCGGACCGCCGGCGATGAACCAGGCGTCGTGGAGCGATCCCGCATCGCCGTTCCACCGGGCGAGTCCCTCGCTGCTGCACTTCGCGTCGCCGCTCGACTACCTGCGCTACGCGCTCTACGTGCTGGTCGGCGACAAGGGACTCTTCTCGTACACGCCGCTGACGGTGCTGTGCGCGCTCGGGCTCGCGCGGATGTGGAAGGGCGCCGCAGACCAACGCCGCATCGCGCTGGCCGTCGTGGCGACGGTGATGCTCTATGTCGCGCTCGTCATCGCGTTCACCAACGACTACGGCTCGTTGAACTACGGCGAGCGGCGCTACGCCGACGTGTTCTTCGTGCTGTGCATCGGGCTCGGTCCGGCGCTGGCGGTGCTCCGCGGGAGGGTCTGGCCGTGGCTGGCTCGCGGCGCGGCCGTCGCGTCGATCGCGCTCGCGATGCTCGGCGTGGTCGCGCCGTTCGGCGAACACGCCGGCGACTCGGGCTACGTCTTCGCGACCGGCGAGTTCGTCCGCCTTGCGCATCGCGCGCCGGTGCAGGCGGGGATCGACGTGCTCGCGCTCGTGCTTATGATTTTTCTGGTGCTACGGTTTTGGTCGAGCGCAGCGGCTCCCAGATCCGGTACCGGTCGCCTCGCCGCATGATCGCCAAGCTGACGTAGGCGCGGAACCGGCACCAGAGCTCGAGCGCCGCGGCGAGCAGCAGCCAGTCGGGCCGCGGCCGCGTCTCGGCGATCAGCCCCAACGCGGCGCGCAGGACCCGGTTGCGCGAGAGCGTCGACACGCGCGTCGCGAAGCGCCGCTCGATCTGCATGTTCGCCGCGCACCAGCGCTCGCGCTGGACGATGAACTCGCGCAACGTCTCGGGGCCGCGGTTGTAGACGCGCGCGTCGGGCGCGTACGCGATGCGCAGCCCGGCACGGCGCAGCTGGTTCTCGATCGACAGCTCGTCGGAGAGCACGTTCGGATCGAGCAGGCCGACCTGATTGCGAAACGCGACCAGCTCGCCCATCTTCGGGTCGACCGAGGCGATGCGGTGGTGCAGCTCCCACATCAGCGTCACCGCGAAGCCGATGAACGTATCGGTGCGATTGGTGGGGATGGGGTGCGCGCCGGCCATCCCGACGCGAGGATCGGCGAGCGGCTCGACGAGACGTTCGATCGCCGTCGATTCCAAGATCAGATCCGCGCTCGGCATCACGATCAACGGCTCGTCGACGAGCGCGAGGAACCGGTTGATCGCGATCGTCTTGCCCGCGCGCACCGGCTCCTCGATCAGCTCGATACGCCGGTCCGTCGCGGCGGCGTCCCGTACGATCGCGGCCGTCTCGTCGGTGCAGCCGCTGGCGACGACGACGATGCGGCGGATGCGCGCGGCGACGGTCTGCTCTTGCAGGCTGCGGAGCGTTCTCCCGATGTTGCCCGCCTCGTTGTAGGCCATGATCCCGACGGCGATCGCCGGCTCGGCGTTCGGCGTCACCCGGCGAGCACCGCCGCGGAGCGCGCGAGGCGCGCGCGCAGGGCGCCGAAGACGATGTCCGGCGTGAGCAGCGCCATGCAGTGGCGCACGACGTCACAGCGGGCTCGATAGCACGCCAGGCACTCGAGCTCGGCGGTGAGCTTGATGTCGTCGGCGGCGAGGTCGAGCTCGGCGGCCGACGTCGGTCCGACGAGCGCGACGATCGGCCGCGAGAGCGACCATGCGGCGTGCATTGCGAGCGTGTCGGTCGTGACGAGCGCGTCGAGCTGCGCGATCGCCGCGAACAGACGATCGGTCGAGCCTTCCGATGCGAACGAGCGCACGCGGGGTCCGAAGCGCGCCGCGAGACGCGCGTTCGCCGTCGCATCGTCTCCGGACCCGAACAGGACGGTGCTCATCCCCTCATCGTGCAGACGAGCGACGAAACCGGCCAGGTTGTTCGCGGACCAGCGCTTGTGCTGCCAGCGGTTCGATCCGCCGGCGTTGACGCCGATCCACGGCCGCGGAAGCTCGCTCAGCTCGGCGCGGACCTCGTCGGCGACCGCCTCGCGGACCGTCAGCTCCGGTCGACGCCCCGACCACCGCAGCGCCGCCGCGCTCGCCAGCAGCTCGAGGTACGACCGGCGGTTCGCGCGCTTCGCGTCATCGCCCAGACCGAGGCGAAACAGCGTCTCGTCACCCGGCGGTTCGACGCCCACCGCCCGGCCGTGGTCGCCGGCCCGGTATCCGCGGCGAACGGTCGCGTGCGCCGCCCCCGCGAGTGCGAGTGCCTCCTCGTCGGCGTCGAGCGCGTAGACTGCCGCGAACCGGCGCGTCGCCAAGATCGCGGGTGCCATCTCGGCCGAGAACGCCCGGTCGACGAGCGGCGCCGCGCGCAGCAGCGCCAGCGACTCGGCGCGCGCGATCCACGTCACCGCCGCTCGCTCGTGTGCCGCGAGGATCTCCGGAAGCAGCGCGGTGGTGCGCAGCACGTCGCCCATCGCGCCCAGCTTGACGACGAGGACCTGGTCGACGACCGGGTCGTACGCGTCGCAGCCGCCGCACGCGCGACCGTCGCGCTTGTGCGGCTCGCACGGCACGGAGCCACGGAAGGATCGACAATCGAGGTGATATGCCGGTTGCCCGTACGGCTCCTCGGTCATGGCGCTCTATGTCGCCGCGCTCCCTCGAAAGCCTCCGCGGCACTCCTCGTCCGAGGCGGAACTTAACGCGGCGCGGCGGCGCGGCTGAGCCGGTCGCGCAGGGCGGCGTTCGCTTCGGTGTCGGCGGGGAGCGCGGCGAGGATGGTGTCGTAGCCCTCGGCGTCGAGCGCGCGGAGCGTCGCGTAGAGCTCGCGACCCGCGGCGAGCGAATCGTCGGGGAGCGTCAGCAGCCCGACCCGTTCGCCCGCGTCCGCTCGGCGCCGCGCCTCGGCGTCGCGCTCGTGCGCCGCGACCAGCGTCAGGCGAGCGCGCGGCGCGTAGTGCGAGCGGAGCATCCCCGGCGCGCGGACGCTGCCGCCGAGGCGGGTCACGACCGGTGTCCCGAGCGCGTCGCCGAGCTGCGAGGCGGTGATCGCGCCGGCGCGCAGCACCGCCGGAACCTCCCCGGTGAGGTCGACGATCGTCGACTCGAGTCCCACGCGCGAGGGCCCGCCGTCGACGATCAGGTCGACCTCGTCGCCGAGATCGGCGCGGACGTGCGCCGCGCTGGTCGGGGAGACGCGTCCGAACCGGTTCGCCGACGGCGCGGCGAGCGCGCCGCCGAACTCGGCCAGAATGGCGCGCGCGACCGGATGTCCCGGGACCCGCACCGCGACCGTCTCCTGTCCGCCGGTCACCCGGCGCGGCGTCCGGGGTCCGCGCGCGACGATCGCGGTGAGCGGCCCCGGCCAGAACCGGGCCGCGAGCGCGCGCAGGCGTGGCGGGATCTCGGCGACGTAGCCGTCGAGCGCGTCCGCGTCGTGGACGTGGACGATGAGCGGGTGGTCCGGCGGGCGGCCCTTGATCGCGTAGACGCGGGCGATCGCCGCGGCGTTCCCGACGTCCGCGGCGAGGCCGTAGACGGTCTCGGTGGGGATCGCGACGACGCCGCCGGCGCGCAGGATCTGCGCGGCGCGCGCGGCGTCGGGCTGCGGGTTCGCCACAGCGGGCCGCGTTCGCGATGGCCTCGGGCCCCTCCGTGTCGAAGGCGGCGCGATGCGAGCGCTGCGCCCGGGGGCCACCTTCGAGACCGACCGCCTTCCGGCGCCCGGCGCGGCGATCGCCGCATATCTGGCCGCAGTTCCGCTTCGGCCGCTGGGCACGGAGCCCGTCGCCCTCGACGCCGCGTTCGGCCGCATCCTGGCGCGTGACGCCGCGGCCGGCGCGCCGTATCCGGCCGACGACCGCTCGACGATGGACGGCTTCGCCGTTCGCTCGGCCGACGGTGCGGCGCCCCGGCGGATCGCCGGCACGATTCGCATGGGATCGGCGCCGCCCGGCCCGCTCGCCGCCGGGGAGGCGATGCGCATCCCGACCGGCGGCGTCCTGCCGCCGGGCGCCGACGCCGTCCTCCCCGTCGAGGACGCCGAGGAGCGCGACGGCCTGGTCGTTCCGTCGGGTGCACCGGCCGCGCGGCAGTACTTCACGCCGCGCGGGGACGACATGGCGCCGGGCGACGTCGTCCTGCACGCGGGCCGGCGTATCGGCGCGCCGGAGCTCTCGGTCCTGGCGACCCTGGGCATCACCGCGGTCGAGGTCTACGTCAGGCCGCGCGTCGCGATCGTCTCGACCGGCGACGAGCTGATCGATGCGGGCGCCGCGCCGGGCCCGGGGCAGGTGCGCGACTCGAACCGCTGGGCGATCGCAGGCGGTCTGCTCGCTCTCGGCTGCACCGTCGATCATCTTCCGCGCGCGATCGACGAGGTGGACGCGATCCGCGACCGGATCGCCGAAGCGCTCGGCGTCGCCGACGCCGTCGTCCTGACCGGCGGCTCCTCGGTCGGCGCACGGGATCACGTTCCGGCGGCGATCGAGGCGCTCGGCGCGCCGGGCGTCGTCGTCCACGGCCTGCGCGTGAAGCCGGGAAAGCCGACCGTGTTCGCGGCGATCGGCACGAAGCCGGTGATCGGGCTGCCGGGGAATCCGGCCAGCGCGCTCACCATCCTCGACGCCGTCGTCGCACCGCTCTTCCGCGCGCTGACCGGCGAAGCGGCTCCACGCCGCTGCGCCCAGCCGGCGACGGCGGCGGTGCGCTTCGACGGCCGCCCCGGGTGGACGTGGTACGTCCCCGCGGTCGTCGAGAACGGGACGGCGCGTCCGCTGGCGCTCCGCTCCTCGCACACGAGCCTGCTCGCGCGCGCCGGCGGCTACGTCGTCGTCGGCCCGGACCACGTCCCGATCGAGGCGGGTGAGCCGGTCGAGGTCGTCCGCTACGGGGACGGCGGATGACGCGTCGCACGGCGCGCGCCGCGATCGGGCTCGCGGCGGCGCTCCTGCTCGCCGGCTGCACGGGCGGATCGGAGTCGAAGGCGCCCGATCCGAGCGCGACGCGCGACGCGACCACGGTGCTGCGCGACACGCTGATCGCGAGCGCCGTCAAGGCGGGGCTGGTCGCGCACGAGCCCGACGCGATGACAGGCGTCGGCGTCTCGGTGCAGTACGGCGTCGTCACGCTGAGCGGCGTCGTGCGCGACAAGCGCCTGCGCGACGAGCTGGAACGGGTCACCGCCGAGACGCCGCACGTCGAGCGCGTCGTGAACGCGATTCGCGTCGACCCGCATCGCCGCCGGATCGAGGATCAGGTGGGCGACGTCGCCCTCGCCGCCCGCGTGCAGACGGCGATCGCGGCGCAGGCCGGCGTGCAGCAGGTCGTGGTGCGCGTCGACCGCGGCGTGGCGACGCTCGAAGGGTCGGTCCCCGACGCGAAGACGAAGACCACCGTTCTCGCCTCGGCACGGAACACGAGCGGCATTCGCAACGTCGTCGACCGCGTGCGGGTCGCAGGACCGTGAGCTCGCCTTCCCGCGTTCCGCAGCCCACGCCCGAGGTCGCCGCGATCCCCGCGATGACGCCCTTCGTCGCGCCCGAAGAGCTCGCGCGCCGCGTCGGCCGCCCCGAGCTGCTGCGCCTCGGCGCGAACGAGAGCGCGTTCGGCCCTTCGCCGCGCGCGATCGGGGCGATGCGCGAAGCGGTGAGCCTGACCTCCTGGTACGGCGACCCGGAGTCGCTCGAGCTGCGGGCGGCGCTGGCGGCGCGACACGGCTGCGCGGTGGAAGAGATCGTCGTCGCGAGCGGGATCGACGATCTGATGGGGCTGATCGTGCGCGCGTTCTGCGCGCCGGGCGACGCCTGCGTGTCGACGCGCGGCACCTATCCGACGCTCTACTACCACTTGAACGCGTACGGCGCGCGCGCCGAGTTCGCCGAGCCCGACGCGGCCGGAGGACTCGTCCTCCAGAACATCGTCGACGCGGTCCGCCGCTCGGGTGCGAAGCTGGTCTACGTCGCGAACCCCGACAACCCGTCGGGCGGATTCGTCGACCGCGCCGTCCTTGCCGAGCTGCGCGCGGCGCTCCCCGACGACGTCCTGCTCTTCCTCGACGAAGCGTACGCCGACTTCGTCCCGCGCTCGGCGCTCCCGCCGGACGTCATCGACCCGCGGACGATCCGGACCCGCACCTTCTCGAAGGCGTTCGGGATGGCCGGCGCCCGCATCGGCTACGCGCTCGCCGGCGCGCACGTCATCGCGGCGTTCCAGAAGCTGCGGCTGCACTTCGGCGTGAACCGCACCGCGCAGATCGGGGCGCTCGCCGCGCTCGACGACGAGGCGTTCCTGCGCGGCGTCATCGCGGAAGTGGAGCGGGGCCGTGAGGAATACCATGCGCTCGCCGCGGCGCACGCTCTGCCCTCGCTCGCGTCGTCGACGAACTTCGTCTGCATCGGGATCGGGACGAAGGCCGAGGCCGACGCGATGGTCGGCGCGCTCCTCGAGCTCGGCGTCTTCGTCCGCAAGCCGTGGGCGCCGCCGATCGACGGCTATGTCCGGGTGACGGTCGGGACGGCGACCGAGCGTGCCGCCTTCGCCGAGCGGTTCGCCGAGGCCCTCGACCGTGTGCGGGAGAAAGCCGCCAGGTGAGATACGCGGTGGTCTCCGACGTGCACTCGAACATCGAAGCGCTCGATGCGGTGTTCGCGTCGCTCCATGAGGACGACGCGCTGCTGTGCCTCGGTGACATCGTCGGGTACGGCCCGAACCCCAACGAGTGCGTGGAGAAGATCCGCGCGCGCGCGACGGCGACGGTCCTCGGCAACCACGACGTCGCCGCGATCGACAACTTCGGTCTGGCGTACTTCAATCCGGCGGCGCGCGAGGCGATGAAGTGGACGCAGAGCGTCCTCTCGCCGGAGAACCTCCGCTGGCTCGACGGGCTCGGCTACGAGTTTCGGATGCCGGAGTTTCTGCTCGTGCACGGCGCCCCTGTCAACTACTTCGAGTACATCCTCGACAAGCCGGCGGCGGCGCGCGCGTTCGCGGCGACCGACGCGCCGCTGATCTTCATCGGCCACACGCACATCGCCGAGGTCTACGCGCAGCAGCCCGACGGAACCGTCGAGCACGCGCACCTGCAGCAGGGCGGTGAGATCGCGCTGCACGAGGGGGTGCGCTATCTCATCAACGTCGGCAGCGTCGGGCAGCCGCGCGACCTCAACCCGCGCTCCTCGTTCGGGTTCTTCGACTCCGTCGCGCGCACGGTGCGGATCGAGCGCGTCGAGTACCCGATCGCGGCGGTGCAGGAGAAGATCGCTTCCGCGCGGCTCCCGGACGCGCTGGCGCGCCGTCTCGTCGTCGGGCGCTAGCCTCGATCCCTGATCCTGCCGAAGAAGCGGAGGTCGTCCGGCCCGGCGGGAACGTGAGCCGCGCTGTGCTGCGCCGTTCCCTCGCTGCCGTGGTCCTCGCGTCCCTGTGTACGGTCCCGCTCCTCGCCGCGTCGCCGGCGCCGAAGCCGGCTGCGGCACCGGCCGCATCCGCCGCGCCGTCCGACCGGAACGACTACGCGAACGCCGCGTTCACCGCGCCGCTCGGCGCGGGTCTGCGCGCGTTCTACGCGCGCGACTTCCCCGCCGCGCGCAAGGGCTTCGAGGACGCGCTCGCCGTCATCCCCGACAACACGCTGGCGCTCTCGTTCTTGAACGCGACCGCGGCGCACACGCCGGGCGAGCTGGACAAGCTGATCGACGCCGAGGAAGACGCGCTCGCGAAGAACGCCAAGAACCCGGTCGCGCACGTGCGGCTCGCGTTCTCCTACATGTTCGCCTCGCTGACGGGCCGCGACCGCAACGTCGACGCGCGCGAAGAGCTCAACGCCGCCGTCAACCTCGACCCGGCGTCGCAGTCGGCGCACACCGGCCTCGGGATCATGCGGGAGTCGGATCGCAGCGCGAACCGCGCGAAGACCGAGTTCCTGGCCGCGATGACCAGCGATCCGCACAACGTCCTGGCGCGCGAGTACTTGGCGCGCATCTACCAGATCGATCTCAAAGACCCGAACCGCGCGCTGACGATGCTCATCGGCGTGCCGAACCAGGTCCCCGACTACGCCGACATCTACTTCCACCTCGCCTCGGTGATGCACGACCTCGGCCAGTACACCGCGGCGATCGAGTATGCGACGCGCGGGCTCCAGGCGGACGTCGGCCACGTCGGCGAGGCCGGACAGCACGGCTATACGCTGCTGGCGCGCATCTATCTCGACGAGAAGAAGCCGGCCGACGCACGGCGCGTCCTCAAGGCGTCGATCGTTGCGGGCAGCGACACCGCCTACGCCAACACGCTCTTGAAGAAGATCGCCGACGGTGCGTACGGGAAGCTGCCGCCCGAGTCGCCGAGCCCGAAGCCGTCCGCCTCACCGTCGCCGGCGCCGAAGAAGAAGCCGTGAGCGAGCCGCTCCCCGTCGACGACGGGCGCTGCTTCGCGTGCGGGCCGTACAACGCCGAGGGCTTACACCTCCGTTTCGAGCCGTCGGGCGAGGGCTCGGGTGAAGTCGAGGCGCGGGTCACGCTCCCGCCGCGCTTTCAAGGCTGGCGCGGCGCCGCGCACGGCGGCGTCGTCGCGATGCTGCTCGACGAGGCGATGGCGTACGCGTGCGGAGCGCTCGGCGAACGCGCGATGACCGCGTCGATGCAGATGCGCTTCCGCGCGCCGGTTCCGCTCGGCGAGCCGCTCGTGATCACCGGCGCGGTGCGCTGGAAGCGACGGCACGTCATCGCCGTCGAAGCCGCGGTGCGCGCCGCCGGCGGCGGCGTCCTCGCGAGCGCCGAAGGCTCGTTCGTCTCGAAGGGACCGCTCGGCAAGGAGCGCCTCGGCGTTCCCGACGCGCCCACCGCCTGACGTGGCCAAGATGAAACAGGCGCGCGTCGCCGCGAAGGCGGAGCGCGCCGCGAAGGCGCCGGAGCCGTCGCTCGACAACCGGCGCGCGCGCCATGAGTACGAGAAGCTGGAGTCGCTCGAAGCCGGGCTTGCGCTGACCGGAACCGAGATCAAGTCGATTCGCCGCGGAAACGTCTCGATCAACGAGGCGTTCGCGCGGTTGCGCGACGGCGAGCTGTGGCTGGTGAACCTCACCATTCCGCCGTACAAGGAAGCGTCGCACTTCAACCACGAGCCGAACCGCCCGCGCAAGCTGCTGCTGCACCGCGAGCAGATTCAGCGCCTCGCGGGCCGCGCCGCCGAGAAGGGGCTCACGCTCGTGCCGTGGCGGCTGTACTTCAAGAACGGGCGGGTCAAGATCGAGCTCGCGCTCGTGCGCGGCAAGAAGCTGTGGGACCGCCGGCGCGACCTGCAAGCGCGCGACGTGCAGCGCGAGATCGCGCGCGCGACGGCGCGGTAGGAGCCGGATGCGCGGCGCCCGCCCGGAACGCGCGCTCGACGCGCTTGCGCGTGCGGCGCTGCGCGGTGCGCGGGGGAAGCGGATCTGCGCCGCGTGCTCCGGTGGCCCCGACTCGGTCGCGCTCGTCTCGCTGCTCGACCGGCTCGCGAGCCCCTGCGGGTTCGATCTCGTGCTCGCGCACGTCAACCACGGCGTGCGCGCGAGCGCCGATCAGGACGAGTGCGTCGTCCTGTCGATCGGTGCGCGCCTCGGGCGGCGCGTGCTGCTCGCCCGGCCGGCGCTGCTGCGCGACGACGAGGCGACGCTGCGCGACGCGCGCTACTACGAGCTGGCCGCGCTCGCGCGCGCCGCGGACGCCTCGCTGGTCGCGACCGCGCACACCGCCGAGGACCAGACGGAGACGGTGCTGCTGGCCCTCTTCCGCGGTACGGGGCTCGACGGGCTGGCCGGGATGCCGCCGCGCCGCCGGCTCGCCGAAGGGATCGATCTCGTCCGCCCGCTGCTGCGCGCGACGCATGCCGAGCTCGCGACCGAATTGCACCGCGCGAGCTTGCCGTACGCGATCGATCCGACGAACGCATCGCCGCGGTACCGGCGCAACGCGCTGCGCGGTCCGCTCGACGCGCTGCGCGTCGAGTTCCCGCAGCTCGACCGCGCGGTCGCGCGCTGCGCCGAGATCGCGCGCGGCGAGCTGGAGGGAACGGATCGCGCGCGGGCGCGCCGGACGCTGCGCGACCGGCTGCGCGCCGAAGACCTTCTGCGCGACATGCCGTTCGAGAAGATCGAAGCGGCGCTCGACGCGGCCGAACGCGGGACGCCGTAGCGCGAACGCGAACACGCGGCCCATGCAGCAGCGCACGCTTCCGCCGGGGATCGAACGGATCCTGATCCCGGCCGACGAGATCGCGGAGGCCAACCGCCGCATGGCCGAGGCGATCGCGCGCGACTACGAAGGCGTCTCGCTGGTACTGATCGGCGTGCTCAAAGGCGCCCTGTTCGCGACCGCCGACCTGGCACGGGCACTCGCCGAGACCCCCGGCGGCCCGACCGACGTGCAGCTCGACTTCATCGCCGTCTCGTCGTACGGCAACGCGCACCGTTCCAGCGGCGAGGTGCGCCTCATCCAGGACACGACGCACGCGATCGAAGGCCGCCACGTCCTGATCGTCGAGGACATCGTCGACAACGGGCACACGCTCCACTACCTGCGCGCGATGCTCGAGAACCGGCGCCCGGCCTCGCTCCGGGCGGCCGTTCTGCTCGACAAGCCGTACCACCGGGCGGTCGACGTGCCGGTGGATTACGTGGGATTGACGTGCCCGGACGAGTTCGTCGTAGGGTACGGTCTGGACTACCAGGAACGGTACCGGACTCTCCCCTATCTCGCAAAGCTGCGTCCGGACGTCCTTCCGGCGTGAGCCCGGCCACCATTCCGGTGCGAGACGTGTTCATCCGAGAAACGTTCTAAGGGTAGGACGGTACAAAGGTCTCGCATTGCATGGGTAAGCACCTCAAAACAATCCTGGTCATCCTCGGCATCTTCATCCTGGTGATTTTCATCCTGGATAAGCTCGTGCTGAGCCCGCCGAGCAGCACCCCGCTCTCGTACACGCAGTTCTGGAACAAAGTCACCGAGCACCAGGTCAAGAAGGTGACGATCAGCGGCCGGGACATCTCCGGCGAGCTGAACGACCAGGGCCAGACGAAGTTCACGACGACGGCGCCGGAGGACAAGGACCTGCTCCCGACGCTGCGCTCGAACGGCGTCGAGGTCACGGCGGTCAACAACCAGTCGACCCCGCTGCTGGGCTACGTCTTCCAGTTCGTCCCGTTCGTCATCATGGCGCTGCTGCTGATCTTCATCTTGCGGCAGGCCCAGAGCGGCGGGAGCCAGGCGCTCTCGTTCGGCCGCTCGCGCGCGAAGCTGCTCAGCGAAAACCGGCCGAAGGTCACCTTCGCCGACGTCGCGGGCGTCGACGAGGCGAAAGAGGAGCTGGGCGAGGTCGTCGAGTTCCTGAAGTATCCGAAGAAGTTCCAGGCGCTGGGCGCGCGCATTCCCAAGGGCGTGCTGCTGCTCGGACCGCCGGGCTCCGGCAAGACGCTTCTCGCTCGCGCCATCGCGGGCGAAGCCGGCGTGCCGTTCTTCTCGATCTCCGGCTCGGACTTC
>DASWSC010000289.1:0-4438 GCA_036402855.1 Candidatus Elarobacter sp.
TGCCGTGCCTGGACGACTCCGGGCTTTCGGTCCCCGGCAGGGTCGACGTGTACACGCTCCCTCTCGCGGCGGGAGTCAACCCGGCCTTCTCGATCACGAACGGCGTCAACGGCCCAACGACGCTGGCGGCCGACCTCTCCGGCAACCTGTACGTCGCGAACTCCCTCAACGCCACGGTCACGCTCTACCAGCCGCCGTTCTCGGCGGCGAGCCCCGCGGTCGTGACGCTCCCGATCACCTCGTACCAGGTGTTCGCGATCGCGATCGGACCATGACGCGTCTCCCTCGGAATGGACGTATGATGCACAGCCGGGTTCACATGACCTCCGCTCGCGTCGTTGCGATCGCCGCAGCGGCCGTGTTCCTGACGGGATGCCCGCCACAACCGAATCCCCCGCCGCCGCCGTCGTCGCCGGTGCACCTGTACGTCGGCAACGGCGCCGCGACGGGCGGCGTTCGGCAATACAATTTGCCGATCTCGGCAGGCTCGTTGCCGAACTTCACGATCGCGACCGCGCCGCAAGTCACCGCGCTCGCGGTCAACCCCGGCGAGCTGGCCGTGGGGAGGACGGGCGGGCAGATCACGTTCTTTCCGCCACCGCTGTCGGGGTCGTCGTCGCCGTCGCTCACGTTCCCGAACGGTCCCGCGATCGAAGTTCGTCAGATCTTTTTCGACGGCAACGCCATGTTCGCCACGACCCGAGCGAACTACGTCAACCGCTTCAGCGCTCCGTTCGGTACGAGCCCACCGGTCGCGATCACCGACCCGCTTCTGGACGAAAGCTACGGGGTGGTTCGGGACGTCGCAGGCGTGCTGTACGTCTCAAATCAAGTGGCGGATCCGCTCGTGAAGTCGAACGTCGTCCGTATCCCGCCGAGCGGGCCGTCGATCGCCACAGCGCCGCAGCTCGGGTGCGTCTACGGGCACGTCGTGCTCGCTCCCGCGGCTGTCGTCGTCGCCTGCGACAACGCGCCCTTGCTGGGTCGCGTCGACGTGTACCCTCTCGCGCTCGCGGCGGGCGCCGCTCCTGCCTTCTCCATCACGAACGCCGTCGACACACCAGTCGCGCTCGCGCTGGACGCGTCCGGCAACCTCTATGTCGGAAACGCCGGCAACTCGACCGTCACGGTCTACCAGCCGCCGTTCTCTGCCGCGAGCACCGCGGCGGTCACGCTCCCCGTGCCCTCGTATCAAGTGCGCTCCCTCGCGATCGGTCCGTGAGGACGGCCGCGGTCAGGCCGGTGCGTCGCTCCGGTGCATCCCGTACTGTCTCGGCACGAAGTACCAGTCGGGGAGCGTCACCGGAAACGTGACGTCCTTGAAGGCGTAGTCGGTTTCGTACTGGTTGCCGGCGGTGTGGCCGTGGATCGAGGCCACCAGCGGCAGACCGCCCGGGCCGGGCGTGAAACGGACGTCGTAGTCGTCTTCGAGCGATTGTCCGCTCAAGCCGAGATAGAGATGATCGCGCACGCGCGCGCGGCGGAGATCGTAGGAGCGCGCGTCGACCCAGATCTCGTCGAGCCGGTTCCGGTCGGGATCGGACCTCGGGACGAGCCAGACGTGCAGCAGGTCGCCGTCGCGCGCGACGCGCACCGCGCGGTAATCGCCGTCGAGCGCGCTCACGCGACCGATCTCGGGCAAGGGCGAGGCCGTCTCCGCGGTCGCCGTTTCGTCGGGGACCTGCCGGCGGCTGAACGCGCCGAACAGGCGTTTCTCGAACATGTCGGCGGTCGGCGGACCCGGATCCACCTCCTTGTCGAACATCACCGTGATGTTCTCCAGGTCGCCGTAGGCCTTGCCTTTCCAGGCGCGCCGCGCGAGCGCGGAGCGGTCCGACGTGCGGCACCAGATCTTCAGCGTGTAGCTGTTCGCGAAGTCGAGGTCGCCGTTGTGCCGGTCGCGCCGGACCAGCGTGTAGGCGACGTACGGCGGGCGCGGATACGCGCGGAACACCGACTTCACGCGCGCGAGGAGCTGGTCGCCGGTGAGGTCCGCGGGTGGTACGGGCGACTCGGCCGCGCACGCGAGCGCGACGGCCGCCGCGGCGAGCGCGCGCGCCGCGTTCACTGCGCGGCGACCACCGGGACGGCGATGCGGGAGCCGGGGATCAGTCCGAACGCGCCCGCCTGTCCCGAGCCCAGCTCGATGACGTAGTGCGCGACCGCTTGACGTCGCGCGATCTTCTCGTCGGGCGTGCGCGGCGGCGTCGCGGGGACGTTGACCGCAACCTCGCTGATCGTGCCGTCCGACGTCACGAACACCATGTCGAGCGGCGTGACGGTGTCCTTCATCCAGAAGCCGCGCATCTGGTCGCCGTCGGGGAACGCGAAGATCATCCCCTGGCCCGGCGGAACCCAGCGCACGTTCATCAGGCCGTGCTCGCGCTGCCTCTCGTTCGCAGCGACGGCGAGCCGCAGCGAGCCGCGCGGCGTGCGGATCTCGAGCGGGCGGCACGCGGACGCGCGGGCGCCCATCGGCAGCGGGATCGCGGTGCACCACGGTGCCGCGGCCTCCGCGCCGGCGGGGGCGCTCGCCTGCGCGCTGAGCGCGACCAGCGCGGCAGCCGCGAGCAGCAGCGCGCGCAGGCGCGGCTCATCCTTCGTCGGGCGCGTCCGGATCGTAGCTCTCAACGTCGTACCAGTTCTTTCCGGTCTTGAGGGTCGCCTCGACGGGGACGGTCAGGTCGAACGCGTGCTCCATCTCGTACTTCACAACGCGCCCGACCGCGTCCAAGTCGCGCCGCGCCACCTCGAAGATCAGCTCGTCGTGGATCTGCAGCAGCATCACCGCATCGAGCCCGTCGCTCGTGAGCCTGCGGTCGAGGCGCACCATCGCCAGCTTCATCAGGTCGGCGGCCGAGCCTTGAAGCGGGGCGTTCGTCGCCTCGCGCTCGGCGGCGGCGCGCAGCATGTAGTTCTTCGAGCGCAGATCGGGCATGTAGCGCCGTCGCCCGAGGATCGTCTTCACGTAGCCGCACTCGCGCGCTTCCTCCAGGCAGCGGTCGATGTAGCCGCGCACGCCGGGGAAGCGGGCGAAGTACGCCTCGGTCATCGCGCGCGCCGTCGCGCGGTCGATCTCGAGCCGCTGCGCGAGCCCGAAGTCGGACATCCCGTAGAGCAGCCCGAAGTTCACCGACTTCGCCATCGTCCGCTGGTTGCGCGTCACCTCGGCGAACGGGCCGACGTCGAAGATGCGGCGCGCGGTGAAGTCGTGGATGTCCTGGCGCTCGTGGAACGCGGCGCGCATCGCCTCGTCGCCGCTCAGATGCGCCATCAGCCGGAGCTCGATCTGCGAGTAGTCGGCGGCGAGCAGCACGCGGTCGGCGGACGGCGCGACGAACGCCTTGCGCACCTGCCGTCCGAGCTCGGTCCGCACCGGGATGTTCTGGAGATTCGGGTTCGTCGAGGAGAGCCGCCCGGTCGCCGTGGACGTATGATTGAAGATCGTGTGGATGCGGCCGTTCGCGTCGGTCAGCGTCGGCAGCACGTCGACGTAGGTGCTCTTGAGCTTCGACACCTCGCGCCACTCGAGCACTTTCGCCGCGACCGGAAAGCTCTTCGCCAGCCCCTGGAGGACGTCGGCGCCGGTCGCGTAGCCGGTTTTGTTCTGACGGCCCGCCGGAAGGCCGAGCTTGTCGAACAGCATCCGTCCGAGCTGCTGCGGGGAGCCGAGGTTGAACTCTTCGCCCGCGATCGCGAAGATCTCGCGTTGCAGCCGCTCGACCGCCGCGTCGACCTCGCTCGCGAGCTCGCGCAGCGCCTCGGGATCGAACGCGACGCCCGCGCGCTCCATCTTCGCCAGCACGGCGACCAGCGGCAGCTCGACGTCGGCATAGAGGCCGATCTGATCGCGCCGCTCGAGCTCCTCGCGCGTCTTCAGCGCGAGCCGGCGGGCCGCGTCGGCCGCCGCGGCGGGGCTCTCCTCGGGCAACACGCGGGCCAGGAACTCGCTCGACGCCGCGCCTGCGTCGGCGAACGATCGCGACGGGTTGAGCAGGTGCGCCCCGACCATCGGATCGTCGGCGAAGACGCGGATCGGCAAGCCGCCGGCGTTCGCGACGCTCTTCGCGTCGTACACGACCAAGTGCGGGACGCCGTTCCACAGCCGCTCGAACGCCGCGCGCACGTCCGGGACGCTCTGCGCCGCCGACACGTTGAACGCGAACGCTTCACCGTCGTTCGGCGAGACGGCGTAGAGCTCGCCGCGCAGCGCGACCGCGACGCGCGGCTGCGCGGCGGCCGCGTCGATGATTCCGGCCAGCTTGGCGTAGTCGGGCGGGTCGGTGATCGAAGCGTACGACGCGTACGTCCCTTGCAGCAGCTCTTCCGCAGGCGGCGCTTGCGGCGTCTCCGGCGGCGCGAGCTTCGCCAGGAGCGTCTTGAACTCGAGGTCGCGGTACAGCCTGTAGAGCTCGTCGTTCGGCGGCTGCGCGTAGCG
>DASWSC010000290.1:0-4905 GCA_036402855.1 Candidatus Elarobacter sp.
CGGGCGTCGTCGACGCGCGAGCCGAGGATGGAGAACAATGCTTCCTTCACGCGAGCGGGTGTCGGTCGAACCGCCCGGCCCGGCGGTGTCTGAACACGCCGGCTGCGCAGCGTGCCGCCGGTGATCGTCAGCGTCCCCATATGAGTTATGGGGCGATGGTGTTCTCCGCCAGCGCCTCCAGCTCCCGCAACGCATGGATACGAAGCGTCGGCGGGGGGAGATCCTGTGGATAAGTCTGACCTTCCCAGTCGAACCACACCGCGCGCATACCGGCGTCCAGCGCACCTGCGACGTCGCCGCGCGGGTTGTCGCCGACGTACCAGACGCGATCGCGCTCGGCATGCAGCGCCGCGACCAGCGCATCGAACGCGGCGCGCGCGGGCTTGATCGCGGCGATCGCGTCGCTGACGAGGATGGGCAGCGCGGCGGCGAGATCGGGGCCGAGCCCGCGCGCGATCTTCTTCTGCTGCAGCGGCGTCCAGCCGTTGGTGAGGATCGCGAGCGGAAGGCCCCGCGCGCGGAGGGCGAGCAGCGTCTCGCGCGCGCCGTCGACCGGACGAACCAGCTCGTCGACCAGCCCGTAGCAGATCTCGCGCCAGCGCTCGGCGTCGCATCGCGCCGCGCCCGCGAGGCGCGCGAAGCGCGCGACCATCTCCTCCAGCGCGATCTCGCCGATCCGAAACGCGGCGAGCAGATCTTCGACGCGTCCGCGCACGGCCGCGTCGGCGGGATCGAGCGGAGCGCCGAGCTCGGCGGCGTAGCGGTAGAGCGCCTTCCGCTCGAGGCCGTCGTCGACGCCGAGCGTGTGGTCGAAGTCGAAGCCGATCGCAACCGTCATGCCGTGACCAGCATCGCGCGCGCCGAGGCGTTCTCGTCGAGCAGCGCCAGCAGCGGCCGGTGCTCGGGCGCGCGCAGCTCGGGATCCGACGCGACGATCTCGTCGGCGGCCTCTTTCGCGCGCATGTAGATCGCGAAGTCGTCGACGATGTTCCCGATCGTATCGGTACCGCCGGCCTGCGCCGTTCCCGCCAGCTCGCCGGCCTTGCGCAGCCGCAGGTCCGCCTCGGCGATCTCGAAGCCGTCGTTCGTCTCTTCGAGGACGTGCAGCCGCTCCACCTCACCGGCGTCGTCGGGAGGGACGAGGATGCAGAACGACTCCGCGACGCCGCGGCCGACGCGCCCGCGGAGCTGATGGAGCTGCGCGAGGCCGTACCGGTCGGCGTCGAGCACCACCATCACCGACGCGTTCGGCACGTCGACGCCCACCTCGACCACCGTAGTCGCGACGAGCACGTCCGTCTCGCCCCGCTTGAAGCGGTCCATCGCCGCCTCTTTCTCGCGCGCGGGCAGCCTGCCGTGCAGCACGTCGACCCGGAGGTCGGCGAACACCTTGGTTCGCAGCTTCTCCGCTTCGGCCAGCGCGCCGGTCAGCGCCGTCTCGGAGGCGTCGATCGCCGGCGCGACGACGTACGCCTGGCGGCCGAGCTCGACGTTTTTGCGCACGAACGCGTAGACCTCGGACGTCCGGCTCGCGCGGACGACGAAGGTGCGGACCGGCGTCCGGCCCGGCGGCAGCTCGTCGATGATCGACACGTCCATGTCGGCGTACTTCGTCTGCGCCAGCGTGCGCGGGATCGGCGTCGCGGTCATCGCCAGCGTATGCGGCGCCGTGCTCTTCTCGCGCAGCGTCTTCCGCTGGTTGACGCCGAACCGGTGCTGCTCGTCGATCACGACGAGACCGAGCTCGCGGAAGGTGACCGACTCGGTGAGCAGCGCATGCGTTCCGACCGCCAGCGCAGCCTCGCCGGACGCGATCCGCTGCTCGGCGCCGCGGCGCTCGCGCGCGCCGAGCGAGCCGAACACCGCTTCGACCGTGACGCCGAACGGCAGCAGCAGCGGTGCCAGCTTCGAGGCGTGCTGGGCGGCCAGGATCTCGGTCGGCGCCATCAGCGCCGACTGCACGCCGCCCCTGTGCGCGAGCACGATCGCGGCGGCGGCGACCAGCGTCTTTCCGCTCCCGACGTCGCCTTGCAGCAGCCGGTTCATCGGCGCGGTGCGGCCCATGTCTTCCCAGATGCGCCCGATCACGCGGCGCTGCGCGCCGGTCGGTGCGAAGGGGAGCTCGGCGGCGAACGCCTCCCAGAACCCGCCCGGATGCGTCAGCGCATGCGCGCCGCCTTCGGCCTCGCGCCGTGCGCGCTTCACGGCGGCCGCGAGCGCGATGGTGAAGAACTCGTCGAAGACGATGCGCTCCTTCGCGCGCGCGGCGTCGTCGAGGTCGCGCGGAGCGTGGACGTCGCGCCACGCCTTCGCCAGCGGCGGGAAGCCGAAGCGCCGCACGAGCGCCGGCGGAAGGGCGTCGGTGTGCTGCGCGATCAGGCGGTCGAGGTTCCGCGCGACCGCGGCGCGGATCGCGCGAGTCGGAAGGTCCTTGCTCGCCGCGTAGACGGGGACGATCTCGCCCTCGTACGGCTCGTTCTCGCGCAGCACGCGGTGCGCGCTGACGTTGATCTCCGGGAGCAGGCCGGCGCGCGTCACGCGCCCGGCGACGAAGAGCCGGTCGCCCGGCGCGAGCTTTCCCGACAGGTAGCGCTGGCCGAACCACTTCGCTTCGATCACGCCGCTCTCGTCCTGCAGCGCCGCGGTGACGAGCTGGAAGCGACCGCGTCCTTTGCGCTCTTTCACGTGCAGCACGCGGCCGACCACGATCGCTTCGCCCTCGCGCAGCGTCCCGATCGGCATCGGCTGCCGCCAGTCGCGATACGCGCGCGGAATCGAGCGCAGGAGTTCATCCGGCGTCTCGACGCCGAGCTCGGCGAACTTCGCGGCGGTCTCCCGGCCGATCCCGGCGAGCGAGGCTAGACCGTGGGTTTGGCGCGTCGCGATAGCTCGGCTCCCACCTCGTCGAGCGAGACGCCGCGCTCCGCCAGGAGCACGAGCGTGTGGTACAGCAGATCGGCGGTCTCCCACACCAGCTCGGCGCGGTCGGCGTTTTTCGCGGCGATCACGACCTCGGTCGCCTCCTCGCCGATCTTCTTCCCGATCCGGTCGACGCCGCCGGCGAACAGCTTCGCGGTGTACGAACCTTCGATGGGATGCGCTTTGCGCGCGACGACGGTGCGCGCGAGCGACGCGATCGCGCCGGCGAACTGCACGCCTTCGGGTGCCTCCTCGGCGCCGTCGAGCGGTACCGTCGTGAAGAAGCACGAGGCGGCGCCGGTGTGACACGCCGCTCCGCTCGGCACGACGCGGTACAGCAGCGCGTCGGCGTCGCAGTCGACCGAGACGGAGACGACGCGCTGCGTGTTCCCCGAGCTCGCGCCCTTGTTCCACAGCGCGCCGCGCGAGCGGCTCCAGAGCCACGTCGAGCCGGTCGCGACCGTCCGTTCCAGCGCTTCGCGGTTCGCGTACGCGAGCGTCAGCACCGCGCCGGTCGTCGCGTCGGCGATCACGACCGGCGCCAAGCCGGCGGCATCCCACCGCACCTCGGGGATCGCGCTCATACGGCCACCGTCTCCCGGCGCACGACGATCCCCTCGGCCGCGAGCGCGTCTTTCAAGTCCCCGATCGAGAGCTCGGCGTAGTGGAAGAGCGACGCCGCAAGCGCGGCGTCGGCGTCCGCCTCGCGGAACACGGCCGCGAAATCGGCGATCGTGCCGGCGCCGCCCGACGCGATGAGCGGAAGATCGCAGGCGTCGCGGATCGCGCGGGTGAGCGGGAGATCGTACCCGTCGCGCGTGCCGTCGCGGTCGATCGACGTCACGAGCAGCTCGCCGGCACCCAGGCGCGCGCACTCCGCGGCCCACGCGACGGCGTCACGCCCGGTCGGCGTCCGGCCGCCGTCGACGACGACCTCAAAGCCCGACGGAGCCGCGCCGGCGCGCCGCGCGTCGATCGCGACGACGACGCACTGCGCGCCGAAGCGCCGGGACGCCGCGGCGATCACGCTCGGATCGCGCACGGCCGCCGAGTTCAGGCTCACCTTGTCGCAGCCGGCGCGCAGCAGATCGTTGACGTCCTCGACGCTCCGCACGCCGCCGCCGACGGCGAACGGGATCGTCAGCTCGTGCGCGACGGCGCGCACGACCGCGAGCGTCGCCCGCCGGCCCTCGACCGTCGCGGTGATGTCGAGGAAGACGAGCTCGTCCGCGCCTTCCGCCTCGTAGCGGCGCGCGAGGGCGACCGGATCGCCGGCGTCGCTCAGATCGACGAAGCGCACGCCTTTGACGACCCGGCCGTCCTTGATATCGAGGCAAGGGACGATCCGGCGGGCCAACACGACCCGCCGCCCTTCGCCTACGTCCCGGCCGCTTCCCCGATCGCGCTGAACCCGGTCGCCGTGCTCTCGTCGTCCTTGACGACGCGCAGGGCGATGATCGCCAAGTCGTCTTGCACCCCGCCGCTGTACGCGTCGGCCGCGGTGACGAGCAGATCGCACAGCGCCTGCGGGTCCGACGGCGCATCGCGCAGCAGCGCGACGACCCGCTCCTCGCCCAGCATCTCGCCCTCGGCGCTGCGCGCCTCGCCGAGCCCGTCGGTCGCGAGCAGCACGATGTCGCCGAGCGCGAGCGGGACCGTCTCGCTGCGGTACGGCTCGTCCCGGCCGAGCCCCACGATCGAACCCGTCGGCGGCAGCCGCTCGACCAGCGTCCCGCGCCGCACGTACGCGGTCCCGTGTCCGGCGCTCGCGTAGTGCAGCGTCTGCGTGCGCGCTTCGAACGCCCCGAGGAAGAGAACGACGAACACCGAGGGATCCTGGACCTCGAACGTGTCGATGAAGAGACGGTTGAAGCGCCGCACGACGTCGGCGGGGTCGGTCGCCTCCGCGGCGAGCGCGCGGATCGCGTATTGCGCGAACGCCGCGTGGCGGGCCGCATCGATGCCTTTGCCGCTCGCGTCGGCGAT
>DASWSC010000291.1:0-4279 GCA_036402855.1 Candidatus Elarobacter sp.
CGAAGCTCGCGCAGGCGGAGACCGCCAAGCTGCTCGGGATGGAGGATCAGCTCCACCGGCGCGTGATCGGCCAGAACCTGGCAATCTCGACGCTGACCCGCGCGATCCGCCGCTCGCGTGCCGGGCTCAAGAACCCGAAGCGCCCGATCGGCTCGTTCATCTTCCTCGGGCCGACGGGCGTCGGCAAGACCGAGGTCGCGCGATCGCTCGCCGAGTTCATGTTCGACGACGCCGAGTCGATGATCCGCATCGACATGTCGGAGTACATGGAGAAGTACGCGGTCTCCAGGCTCGTCGGGGCGCCTCCCGGCTACGTCGGCTACGAAGAGGGCGGTCAGCTCACCGAAGCGGTGCGCCGGCGCCCGTACTCGGTCGTGCTCCTCGACGAGATCGAGAAAGCGCATCCGGACGTCTTCAACCTGCTGCTGCAGGTGCTCGAAGACGGCCGCCTGACCGACTCTCAGGGCCGCGTCGTCGACTTCAAGAACACCGTCATCATCATGACCTCGAACGTCGGCGCCACCGGGATGCAGACGACGACCGACATCGGGTTCCGCACGCAGAAAGACGTCGGCACCGACGATCAGGCGTACGAGAAGATGAAGAGCAAGGTGCTCGACGAGGTGAAGCACGCGTTCCGTCCGGAGTTCCTCAACCGCGTCGACGAGGTGGTGGTCTTCCACCAGCTCAGCCGCGAGCAGATCGCGGAGATCGTCGGCCTGGAGCTCGACAAGGTGATCCGCGAGGTGAAGGCTCAGGACATGTACCTCGAGGTCACCGAAGACGCGAAGCAGCTCCTCGCCAAGAAGGGCTGGGACCCGCAGTTCGGTGCCCGTCCGCTGCGCCGCGCGATCCAGCGCGAAGTGGAAGACGAGCTCGCCGAAGAGATGCTGAAAGGCAACTTCGGAACGGGCGACCGCATCCTGGCCGAAGTGAACCCGGACAACCCGGAGAAGCTGCGGTTCTCGAAGATCCCGCACGTCGAGCCGCCGGCTCCCAGCCAGCCCGAAGCGCAGCCCGCCTAGTGCGTTCGACCAAGCTCAGGACAGAGCGTAGCCTGTCCTGAGCTTGTCGAAGGATCGGGAAACCGACGGCTTCGTGACGAACACCAGAAGGTTGACCCCGTACGCGCTTTGGCGATCGCGCCTCCCGGCCGCGATAGGAACCTGGTTCGCACGTGACCTGACCCACGCCGCGCTCGCTCTCGTCGACGGCGGGCGCGTCGTGCTGCGTTCGGTCGAGCCGGCCCGCATCGAGGCGACCGTCAAGGACCGCATCCCGGTGGCGACCGCGGTCGAGTGGGCGACCGGAACCGGTCCGCAAGCGCTGCGGGCGATCTGCACCTGCGGCGCGACCGGCGTCTGCGAGCACGTCGTCGCGACGCTCGACGTCGTGCGCGCGGCGGAAGAGGCCGCGCTCCCCGACGCGGCACCCGAACCGGGCGACGTCGACCTGTCGTGGCTCCCCGATCTCGACCAGGACGGTGCGCGTGCGCGAGCGCGCGCGGTCTGGCCCGTGCTGCTGCTCGGGAGCGGCGGCTCGCTGACCGGGACGCTGTATCTCGACACCCCGCGGCTGCGCGGCGTCATCCGCGACGCCGAGGCGATCTTGGCGATGATGGACCAGACGCCGCCCGACGATTGGGACGACGTCGATCGCACCCTGCTGCGCGACGACGCGGTCCAGGAAGCCTTCGGCACGCGTTCGTCGACCAAGGCGCTGGCGCGCGCGATGTTCCGGCTCGCGCGGCATCCGCGGCTGCGGTTCGACGACGCGCCGGGACAGAACCGGCATCCCTCGGAGCTGCCCCCGTTCGCCGTCGAGACGCGCGGTGTCCGGCTGCGCGCCGAGCGCACCGGGCCGCGCTTCGTCCCGGTTCTCGAGACCCCCGACGGCGCGACGGTCTCCCCGGTCGACGCGACGGTCGTCGACGGGCCGCCGGCGTGGGTCGTCGCCGAGCGGACCGCATACCTGCTCGACGGTTCGTTCGATCCGCGCAAGGTGATCGCCGCGGCGCGCGCCGCCACGAACGGCGAGCCGGCGGAGGACGACGCCGATATTCCGACCGTGCGCGCGATCGCGCGCGTCGCGCCGTTCCTCAGCCCCGATGCGCGCGCCGGGCTCGGCGTCGTCGACGCGGAGCGGCCGGCGTTGATCGTGCGCGCCGCCTGGCGCGACGGTGCGCTGCTGGCGAAGCTCGCGTTCGTCGACCGCGCGAACGGCGCGTCGGCACCGTTCAGCGCGCAGGGCGGGGTGACGGCGAGTGCGGGCCGCTTCGTGCGCTGGCCGCCCGAGGTCGCGCGCGGCTTCGCGCGCCGCTTCTTGGAGGTGGGGTTCGTTCCGCGCGGCGGCGACGGGTTCGCGCTGCACGACGCCGACCGCGCCGCGGAGATCGTTCGCACGGTGTGGCCCGGGTGGGACGACCTCGAGGTACGCCTCGACGACTCGCTCGCCGCGCTCGCCGGCGGCGGGAAGGTCGACGTCTCGGTCAGCGCGACCGCCGCCGAAGCCGGTGACTGGTTCGATCTCGACGTCTCGGTCTTCGTCGGCGGCGGCGAGCCGCTCACGCGCGAAGAGCTGCGCGCGCTGCTCGGCGCGAAAGGCCGCTACGCCGAAGTGCGCGGCAAGCTGGTCGACGTCGGCGACCTGCGCTCGCGGCAGAACTTGCTTTCCGAGCTGACCGATCGCCGCCGGACAGGGCTCGCGTCGCTGGTCGCGATGCGTGACGAGTTGCACGAAGCGTTCGGCGACGTCGCGCTTCCGGAGGAAGTCGAGCGAATCCGCGAGCGTCTGCGCAACTTCGAAGGGATCGAAGAAGTCGAGCCGCCCGCCGTTCTGAAAGACGTGCTGCGCGACTACCAGCGCCGCGGTCTGGACTTCTTGTCGTACTTGTCGTCGTTCCGCTTCGGCGGGATTCTCGCCGACGACATGGGCGTCGGGAAGAGTCTCCCGCTCCATGTCCGTGTCGTCACGCCACAGGGCATGCGCCGTTTCGGTGACCTGTGCGCCGGCGACGACGTGATGGGGCGGGACGGCGCCGCGCACAAGGTCGCCGGCGTCTACCCGCAAGGCGTTCTGCCGGCGTATCGCATGACGCTCAGCGACGGCAGCTCGACACTGTGCTCGGACGACCATCTCTGGGCGGTGAACTCGGCGGTGCGCGAAAAGCGTGGCGCGCCCTACCGCGTCCTGACGACGAGGGAGATTCGCTCGCGGCTCCATGATGCGGCGGGGAATCCCCGGCATCTCCTTCCGATCGCCGATCCGATGCATTTCGGACAGCGCCCGAGCCTGCCGATCGAGCCGTATCTCCTCGGCCGGCTCCTCGGCGATCGCGGCTCGGCGCAGCGCGATGCGCTGGACGTCACCACCGCCCAGGCTGACATTGTCGCGTCGTACGGAGCGCTCTTACCGACCGGCACCGAGATGCTCCCGCCCGCGCGGTATGACGATCGCACGCGCACGCCGAGCGCCGAGCCGCCTCGCGTGCGCGCCGCCCTGGAGACCCTCGGTCTCCTTGGGTGCGGCTCCGCGACGAGGTTCGTTCCCGCCGCGTACAAGACCGCGTCGATATCCGATCGGCTTGCGCTCTTGCAAGGGCTGCTCGATACGGCCGGTACGGCCGATCCGCGGACCGCAGACGTGGAGTTCACCTCGGACTCCGGTCAGCTGGCGGATGACGTCGCCTTCTTGGTGCGCTCGCTCGGCGGTCTCGCGCGGATGCGGAGCGGTCAACCCGCACATCGAGTCGACGTTTCGTTGCCGTCCGGATTTGCGCCGTTCCGCCTTTCGCCCGAGACGAAGCGCTCCGTTCCGCGCACGGCGGATTTGCCGGCCCGTTCCATCGTCAGCGTCGAGTACGAGCGGGACTGCGAGATGATGTGCATCGCGGTCGATGCCGCCGATCGCCTGTTCGTGGTCGACGACTTCATCGTGACGCACAACACCGTGCAGGTGATCGCGCACGTGCTGCGGCGGAAGGAGACCGAGGGCGAGATTCCCGTGCTGGTGATCGCGCCGACGTCGGTGACGCATACCTGGGAGAACGAGATCAAGAAGTTCGCGCCCTCGCTTCGGACGCTGCGGCTGCAATCGGGGAGCGATCGGGCGGCGAAGTACGAGACGCTCCACGAGTACGACGTCGTCGTGACGTCTTACGCGCTCGCGCGGCTCGACGCTCACCAGCTCGAGCGCTTCCGCTTCCGGACGCTCGTGCTCGACGAAGCGCAGAACACCAAGAACCCCGCCTCGCAGATCGCTAAGGTCGTGCGCGGGCTCC
>DASWSC010000292.1:0-13304 GCA_036402855.1 Candidatus Elarobacter sp.
CCGCTCGTCCGTACCAAGGCCAGGTGCAGTATTTCGCGGTCTATTGCCCCGATACGGAGAAGGTCTATGTCGTCCCGGAGTCGCACCTAACGAAGTCGCTGGGGAGCCTTCGGATCGCGCCGACGAAAAACAACGTCGCGAAGACGATACGCTGGGCCTCGGCATACGAGCTGCCGTAGCTCAGTGGTAGAGCACGTCCTTGGTAAGGACGAGGCCGTGGGTTCAATCCCCACCGGCAGCTCCAGCTTGGCAAGACCCTCCCCGCGGAGGGTCTTCTCGCTTTCCTGAGTAGGATTCGGCGTCATGCCAATCGCCGTCTCGACCGATAGCGCAAAGCGCGCGCTCCTCGAAGCCCTCATCGACGACGCCGCGCTGTTTCCGCCGGCCGAGATGCCGATGCGGGCCGCACTTCGCCACCACGCGCGGCTCCGAGAGAGCGCATACTCGTGGGTGGCCGGGCGCTTCGTCGTCCCGGCGTCCCGCCTCGACGAGTTCGCGGCCGCGCGCTCGGCTGCCGACGGGCCGATCGACCTCAGCGTCGTCCTGGACTCGGGTGCATCCGGAGCGAAGGGCGATACCGTCCGCGCCGACCTCCACCGGATCGATCGCATCGCCGATACCGCGGGCGTCACGGTCTCCGCGCTGGAGGCGCGGCTCCCGAACGTGACGCTCGACGGCTCGTCGATGCAGCGCATCGTCGGCGACCTCGCCGAGCGCTACGCGAACACGGAGATCTCGTTCTTCTACGAAGCCTCGTACGACGGCGGCTGGTCCGATGCGCCGGAGCGCTGGCTGACCGTTCTCGCGAACGCGCGCACCGCCGCGCCGGCGAACATCACGATCGGCGCAAAGGTTCGCTGCGGCGGCGCGCTCCCCGGCTCGACGCCGTCCGTCGAGGATCTCGGCGCGTTCATCGTCGCGGCGCATGCGCACGACGTCCCGTGGAAAGCGACGGCCGGCCTGCACCATCCGGTTCGGGGTCAGCACGGCACCGACGGCGGCGCGGTGCCGCACGGCTTCGTCAACGTCTTCGTCGCCGGTGCGGCGCTGCACGCCGCTGCGATCGACGGCGCGCGCGTTTCGGAGATCCTCGGCGAGTCCGATCCGCGAGCGTTCGTGATCGATCCGGTCCACGTCGCCTGGCGCGACGTTCGGCTGGAGGCCGAGCAGGTCGCCGCCGCGCGCGAGCGCTGCGTCGCGTTCGGGAGCTGCAGCTTCGACGAGCCGGTGAACGATCTGCGCGAGCTCGGCATCCTGCTGTGATCGAACCCGCCGACTACGGAATCGACAACCTTCCGTTCGGCATCATCTCGGACGAGCGCGACGAAGAACGGCGCGCAGCGGTCGCGTTCAACGACGCCGTCGTCGACCTCGACTGCCTGGTCCACCAAGGCGCGCTCGATGAGGAATCGCTCCTCGGCGCGCCCGTGCTCAACGCCTTCCTCGCGCGCGGCCTCCCGGCATGGCGCGCCGTCCGCGCGCGATTGCAGCATCTGCTGAGCGACGCCGCGACCGCGGACGAAAAGCGCGTCGTCGCCAAGGCGACGCTGCGGCGCGACGCCGTCACGATGCATCTCCCCATCGAACCCGGCGACTACGTCGACTTCTACTCCTCGATCGAGCACGCGACGAACCTCGGTCGCATCCTGCGTCCCAACGCGGAGCCGCTGCTCCCCAACTACCGCCACATCCCGATCGGGTATCACGGCCGGTCCGGAACGGTCGTCGTCAGCGGTACGCCGGTCCGGCGCCCGCACGGTCAGCACAAGCCGCCCGACGCCGCGGCACCGTCGTTCGGTCCGTCGGCGCAGCTCGACGTCGAGCTCGAGCTGGGCTGGATCGCCGGCGCCGCAAGCACGCTCGGCGAACCGGTCCCCGCCGGCGCGGTCCGCGAGCACGTCTTCGGCTACGTTCTCCTCAACGACTGGAGCGCGCGCGACATCCAGGCCTGGGAATACCAGCCCCTCGGCCCGTTCCTCGGAAAGTCGTTCGCAACGTCGATCTCACCCTGGATCGTCACGCTCGACGCGCTCGAGCCGTTCCGCGCCCCCGAGCCCCACCGCGACCCGGAGCCCCTCCCCTACCTGCGCACGACCGAACCGTGGTCGTACGACATCGAGCTCGAGCTCCTGCTGCAGACCGAACGGATGCGCGCCGGCAGCCACCCGCCGGAAACCGTCTCCCGCACGAACTTCCGCGCGATGTACTGGACGGTCGCGCAGCAACTCGCGCACGCGACGTCGAACGGCGCGACGGTTCGTCCCGGCGATCTGTTCGGGACCGGAACGATCTCGGGCACCGACCCCGGGACGCAAGGTTCGTTCATCGAGCTCACGCACCGCGGCGCCAACCCGCTGACGCTTCCAAGCGGTGAGACGCGCGGCTTCCTCGAAGATGGCGACACGGTCATCATGCGCGCCCGCGCACGACGCGGCGAGACCCGCATCGGATTCGGCGAGGTCACCGGCACGATCGCACGCTAACCGATCGCCGAACCGCGATCCTGCGGTCGCACGATCCCCGCTCACGGAGCGGGCCCGCCGGCGAACCGTGTCGCTCCCCGCAACCACGCACCCGGAAGCGCCACGCACCGCGCCGGGGACCGAGAGTGCGCTATCCTTCGGTATGCGTCTCGATCGTGATCGTCTCCGGCCGGTGGCGTTCCTCGACGACCGTGCGTTTCTCGACGGCGGGCTCTTCGTGCACGACGTGCTTCTCGACCGTCGTTTCCTTGGTCTCGACGACTTTCTCGGTGCTCATGTCCGTGCTCTTTCCCGAAAGCGGCACGGTGCTCGGTCGCTCGGTTCCGCGGCTCAGCGCCGCTTCAGCAGCACCGCGCGCGCGTGGGCGCCGCGCTCGCCGGCCGGCGTCACCGTGAACCCGCGGGTGAGCTGCGAGACGATGTAGAGACCGCGTCCGGACTCCGCTTCGTGCGAGGGGAGATCCGTGTGAGCCGAGTACCCGGCGCCGCGGTCGAAGACGTGCAGCACAGGCGTCGCCGGATCGTCCCAGCTCACCTCGACGTCGACGTCGCCGGGCGCGTGGCGCAGCGCGTTCCCAACGAGCTCGCCGAAGACGAGCTGCGCGGCGTGCAGGTCGATGTCCGCGACGAACGTGCCGAGCATCTCGGCGAGCGTCTCGCGCACGTCGCGCGCGGCGCGCCCGTCGTGCGGATCGAAGTGCCAGCGCATCGTCCAGCCCGGCGCCCCGGCCGGCTCGTCGCCGACCCGCACCGTGAGGACCGCGACGTCGTCGCGGACGCCGTCGTCGAGCACGTTCGCGACGAGCGCCGCCGCCGGCGCGCGTCCGCACGCGACCGCGGGATCGCGGAGCGCCGCGTACACGCGCCGTTCGCCTTCACCGATATCGCGCGTCGATTCGACGAGCCCGTCGGTGAAGAGGACGATGAGCGCGCTGGCCGGGAGCACGACCGACGACGCGGGCGGCTGGCGTCCGTCGCGCAGACCCAGCGGGAGACCGCGCCCGGGAAGCTGGCGGATCGTTCCGTCGGCGGCGCGCACGATCGGCGTCGGATGACCGGCGGTCGCGTACGTCAGCGTCCGCTCCACGGGATCGAGGACGCCGACCAGCGCGGTGACGATCGCGTTCGGCTCGGCGCGGCGCAGCACGCGGTCGGCGGCATCGAGCAGCCGCACGGGATCGGGCTCGTAGGTCGCGAGCGCCTCGATCGCCTGGCGCATCCGTCCCATGATGACCGCCGCGGTGAGGCCACGTCCGGTGACGTCGCCGATCGAAAGGATCACCCGGCCGTCGGGGAGCGCGATCGCGTCGTACCAGTCGCCGCCGACCTCGGCCTCGGTCGCGCCCGGACGGTAGACCGCGTCGAACGCCAGGCCGCCGACCTCGGGCAAGAGGGCGGGAAGCATCGCGCGCTGGAGCGTCATCGCGACGCGGTGCTTGCGCTCGTAGAGCTGCGCGTTCTCGATCGCGACCGAGGCGCGCGCCGCGAGCTCTTCGAGCAGCGCGACGTCTTCCGGACCGAACGGGATCCGGCGAGCCGGCGCGCTGCCGCGCAGCGTCACGCTGCCCAGTTCGACGTCGCGATGGCGCAAGGGGATCCGCAGCAGCGGCAGCGTGTCGTCGACCGGTCCGCGCTGCCGCACCACGGCGCGGTCGGGATGGATCGCGATCGTCGCTTCGGCCGCGAGCTCCTCGACGAGCAGCTCCGCGAAGCGCCCGAGCAGCCGGTCGAGGTCCAGCGAGCCGCTCAGCATCTCGCTGGCGCGCGCGAGGACGCGATAGCGCGTCTCGCTCGCTTTCCGCGCCGTGATGTCGGTGAACATCCCCAGCGCCCCGGCGTATCCGCCGGCGGCGTCGAAGAGGGGACTCGACGCGACCGTGACCCACGCGATCTGGCCGTCCTTGCGCACGAGCCGTGACTCGCCGCGATAGCCGGTTCCCGCCGCCTGCTGCGCGAGCGCGCGCAGCACGTCGGGGACGTCGCTCGGCTCGACGAAGTCGAAGACCCGCCGGCCGTACATCTCATCCGGTCCGTAGCCGAGGATCTCCGTGAACCGTGCGTTGACGTAGCGCGTCCGCTGGTCTGCGTCGAGGATCCACACGCCCTCTTGGGCGGTGTCGATCAAGCCCCGGTAGCGCGCCTCGCTCGCCGCGAGGTCCCGGTACAGCCGGGCGTTCGCGAGCGCGACGGCCGCGCGCCGCGCGATCTCCTGCGCGTCGTCGAGATCGCTCTGCGAGAAGCTGCGGCCGGTGCCGGTCGCAGCGCCGAAGGTGAGCACGCCGACGCGCTCGCCCGCGGCGATCATCGGAACGTAGGCGATCGACGCGATCGGCAGCGACCGGGCGAAGGCGTAGTGCGCGTCGCTCCACGTCGTCGTCCGGAGCCAGTCGTCATCGCACACGGAGACGATCTGCGGCTTTCCGCTCAACAGGACGATGTTGATCGGGTGGTTGCGGGCCGTGGACGGCGGGGCGAAGGTCTTGAACGACTCCGCGGGTGCCGCCAGGCGCCCGGAATCGACGGCCGAGCGTTCGAGACAGCCCTCCGCGTTGAAGACGTCGACGAACGCGAAATCGGCGAAGTCCTCGCACATCGCGGAGACGACGGTGTGCGCCGTGCGCTCGAACTCGAGCGACTCGGCGAAGGCGACGCCGAGCCGGTCGAGGATCGCGCGGCGCTGCGCGGCGCGGGCCTGATCGTCGACCGGCGTGAGACTGCCGTACCACCGGAGCACCTCGCCGTCGCCGTCGAACGACGGCACCGCGTGCGAGATCACCCAGCGATACTCCCCGTCACGATCGCGGACCCGGAATTGTTCGCGGAACACCGTCGCCGAGGTCATCGCACGCAGCCATGCGTCGATCACCCAGCTCGCATCGTCCGCATGCAGCACGTCGGCCCAGCCGTGCTCCAGCACCGCATCGACCGAGATCCCGCTGAACCTGGTCCAGGCCGCGTTCGCGAAGGCGATCGTCCCGTCGGCGCGCGCGACGAAGACGATCGCCGGTGCATGATCGACCAGCGAGCGCAAGTCGACGCCGGCGCCGTCCACCAGATCCACGCGCTCGTTCAGCGCCGCATCTCCGTTCGGAGATCACGGCGCCCCTCGCGGCGCTCAGATCGGATCATGGTACCCGTGGGTGATCATCGCCTCGCTCTGCCGCCGCGCTTCACGGAAGCGGTCCGCTTCGCCCGGGTCCAGCGCCGCAGCCTCGCCGAGCAGCTTCGCGAGCTCCTCGTCGAAGATCCTCGAGACGTCGGCCGCCGCGTGCATCCCGTGCTTGATCCGCTGCGTGATCATCAGCCGGTAGATACGGTCCGTCGCGAGGTCTTCCATGTAACCGTCGAGCAGCGACGCCCCGCGGCCGCTGAGATATCCGTGCCGGTACCGGATCACGGTGCGCACCGCGGCCCGCGTCCCGGCTTCCGTCTTTTCGCCGACGTGTTCGATCGAGGGCAGCAGGTCCGGCGTCGCATTCGCGCCCGCCTTGCGCTTGAAGCCTTGGTTCGGCGCGGGAAACTGCGCGACGGCGATCGCGTTCTGGTCCGGGTGCCCCGTCCACGCGCCGTCGAAGAGCGAGTCCGACTCGTTCTTCTTGTCCTTTTCGAGCGCCGCGAGCGCACGCGCGTTCAGCTCGGGGTTCGAGCGGTCCGGGAATAGCGCCGTCATCCCGCCGATCGCGAGCAGCCCGTGCCGGTGGCACACTTCAGGGATCCGTTCGCGCAAGTTCTGGAAGAACGCGACGTCGTGCGGGATCGTGTTGCGGTCGGGGAGCATCCACTTCGGATCGTCGAGGTTGTAGTGGATGAGCGAGGCCATGTAGTCCCAGCGGCCGAGGTTCAGCCCGAGCAGATGGTCGCGCAGATGGTAGGCGAACTCTTCGATCTGGAACGCGAACGGGAACGCCTCGACCAGCGCCATCGCCTTGATCGCGTGGGGTTCGAGGCCTTTCGCCCGAGCCACGGCTTGAAAGACGTCGCGCCACCAGAACGCCTCGTCGGCCGACTGCGACTTCGGGATGTAAATCGCGAGCGGGTGCGCGAGCCGCGCGAAGTCGAGCTTGTACGCGAGCAGCGCGAGATCGAACAGCGAGGCGGAGGTCGGCTCTTCGTAGATCCCCGCCTGCGAGAGGTGCAGCCCTCGCACGCGCGTCCACAGCACGGTCTTCGACGGCTTGATCGCGACGACGTTTCCGCCGCGCTTCTGGTCGACGTACGTGAGCTCGCGATAGTACATGGCGATCGTGTTGTCGATCCCTTGCAGCGTCCGCGCGAACTCGTTTGCCATCGAGTCCTCGAGATCGATCATCACGCCGGGCGCGCCCGAGTTGAGCATCTTCACGCCGAGCTCGTGATCGTCGGCCGGCCCCGTCATCTGATTGCGCTGGTCCGCGACCCAGTCCGGCAGCTCGATCCGCCAGTCGCTTTGCGCTTCCGACGGCGGGAGGTAGTGCGGCTTCCGGCCGGCGTTCGACGCATCGAGCACGCGGTGCCGCGCCGTGATCGCGGCCTGTTGCCGCGGCGTGAACGCCTCGTGGAGCGGGCGGTAGAAGGCGGCGAAGCCTTCGGGAAGGTCGTTCTCGATCGAAAAGCCGGCGGGTGCCGTGCTCATCGGCGGGATGTGGGCCGTCTGCGCGTCCTCCGAACGCCTCGTCGTCTGCATGAGCCGCCCCTTCGCTGCGGGAAGGAATCGGCCCGTGCGCCCGTAGCTCAATCTGGATAGAGCGAGGCACTCCTAAGGCCGAGGTTGGCGGTTCGAGTCCGCCCGGGCGCGGTTCGTCTCGGCTAGGAGCCGAGCAGCTTCAGAACCGCGGGGGCGAACGCTGAGGTCAGGATCGCGCCGACGCCGAGCGACACGCCGGCGACCGCGCCGGTCAGCTCGCTCTCGGTGGCTGCGTGCGCGGTTCCGATCCCGTGCGCGATCCCGCCGTAGGCGACCGCGCGCGCGATCGGCTGGTGGACGCGCATGCGGTCGAGCAGCCAGGGTCCGAGCGCGGCGCCGAAGGTCCCGGTGCAGACGACGAACCCGGCCGCGAGCGCCGGATCGCCGTGGACGATCCGGGCCGCCTCGATCGCGATCGCGGTCGTCGCGGTCTTTACCGCGAGCGTCGACTGAAGGACGGCGCCCAGGTTGAACGCCCGGGCGGTCAGGATGGCGAGCGTCATCGTCATGGTCACGCCGGCGCAGAGGCCGCCGAGCGCCGCGACGATCTCGCGTTGAAACGTCGCGCGGTTGCGATAGAGCGGGATCGCCAGCGCCACCGTCGCCGGACCGAGCAGGAACGTCATGACGTTCTTCGCCGGCTCGTACGCGCGCTCGTCGACGCGCACGAGCAGCAGCGCGGCGACGACGACGACGGTGGAGAGCAGGACCGGCGTGGTGAGCGGGTGCGCCCAGCGCGAACGGACGGCGACGCTGAAGCGGTACGCGCCGATCGTCATCACGATGGCGCCGAGCATGAAGACGGGCGCGCTCATCGGCGTCGCGCGAGCGCCTGCGTCGTCAGCCCGGCGACCGCGAGGCCCGCGACGGTGCTGACCAGGAGCGCGACGACGATCCCGAGTCCGGAGCGCACGAACGTCGGTCCGAAGCCCATGACGCCGACGGTGACCGGGACGAAGAAGAAGGCCAGGTGCTTCGTGAGGAACCCGCCGCCGAGTTCGAACCATTCGATCCGGATGACACCCCCGACGAGCGCCGCGAAGAGCGCGCACATCCCGATCACATTACCGGGCAGCGGCAGGTGGAAGAGGTTCTGCAGCGCGCCGCCGCCGGCGGAGAACGCCCACAGTGCGGCGACTTGCAGCAGGAGCCGTATCGCGTCGCCGATGGTGGTGGTCCAGCGCCCGAACGAAAGGCGTTCGATCGCCGGGAGACCCGGCCTGGGAAGTGCTCGTTCGCTCGCCACCTTGCAATGATCGGAGCGGCGGCTCGGTGCCACAGCGGCTTAACGGACGCTTTGCAGCCTCTTTACCGCCGCTCCACGATGCAAGAAGCCGGCTGCCGTGCCGATACCTCATCACATGGAGGCTGAGGGGCTATCGGACCTCGTGCAGCAGATGGCCGGCTCGATCGATCGTCTGCGCACCACGACCCAGCAGATCGCCGGAAACGCGCGCCAGCAGGCCGCGTCGCTGCGCGAGGTCGTCGAGACCACGCGCGAGGCCGCCCACGAGCTCGCCGGGACCCTGGACGTCGTCCGGGGCGTGCGCGAGGACGTCGGCGCCGCGGACGCCTCGCTCGGCGTCGCCTCGCTGCAGATCCGTCAGCTCACCGATGCCGTCGAACGGCTGGCGTCGCAGAGCCGCGCCGGGGCCGCCGCGATCGAGCAGCTCCTGGCGGTGAGCGCACGCATCGGCGACGCCGTGGCGTTCGTCGAGGAGGTCTCGCAGCAGACGAACTTGCTCGCGCTGAACGCTTCGATCGAGGCTGCGCGTGCCGGCCTGCACGGCCGCGGTTTCGCCGTGGTCGCATCGGAGATGCGCAAGCTCTCCGATTCGACGCGCTCCGCTACCGGCGAGATGAACTCGCTGCTCCGGGAGATCCGTGCCCAAGCGGGGACCGCGACCGGCGTCGCGCGCGGCACCGAGGACGCGGTGCGGCTCGGCACCGAGGCGTCGGGGCTCGCCGAACAGGCGCTCGGGTCGATCGCCTCGGCCGTCGGGAGCGTCGCCACCTCGTTCGAGCGCGTCGACCGCGCGATCGGTTCACAGGCATCGCGCAGCGAGGAGCTCGAGCGCGCGTCGCGAGGCGTCTTGGAGATCTCGCGCTCGCACCACACCGCCGCGGCCGAAGGGACGCTCTCGGTGAACGCGCTCGCTCACCATGTGAAACGGCTCGCGACCGGGGTGCACGGTCCGGCGGCGCAGCGGCGTCCCGGCGTGCTCCGCGTCGCGACGATCCTCAACGGCTCGCCGTCCGCCGCGGCGTGGGAGCGCTTCGCGCACCTCGTTCGCGAACGAACCGGCGGCGCGGTCTCGGTCGAGCTCGAGATCCCGTACACGGGGAAGGGGCGCGGCGAGATCAACGCGTTCGACGACCTCATCGCGGGCGATCTCGCGCTCGCTTCGATCGGATGCTCCGTCGCCGGCAACGTGATCCCGGCCGCGCAGCTCTTCGAGCTGCCCTTCCTTTTCAAGAGCGCCGAGCACGCGTTCGAGGTGCTCGACTCCGCCGCCGGGCGCGAGGTGCTCGACGAAGCGCCCGGCGTCGGGCTGCTCGCCTACGGGTTCCTGGAAAACGGGATGCGCCATCTGACCGCGTCGTCGCGGCCGATTCGCACGCCGCAGGATCTCCACGGCACGCGGCTGCGGGTCATGGAGGCGCCGGTCTACCTGTACTTCGCCGACGCGCTCGGTGCCGTCGCGACGCCGGTTCCGTACTTCAAGCTGGCGGACGCGCTGCGCAGCGGCGAGGCGCAAGCGCAGGAGAACCCGCTCGTCAACGTTCGCAGCCTCGATCTTCCCCGGGTGCAGAAGTACCTCACGCTGAGCGCGCACAGCTACACGCCGCAGATCGTGTTCGCCAACCCGGCGGCGATGGAGGCGCTGGGGAGCCGGCGCGAGACCGTGGAGGGTGCACTGCGCGAAGCGATCGCGTGGCACCGCGCACGGGCACGCGAGATGGAGCGCGACGCGCTGAGCTGGCTGCGCGCGCGGATGGAGGTCGTCGAGCTCGACGCGCGCGGGCGCGAGGCGTTTCGTGCGGCGGCCGAGCCGGTCGACCGCCACATCGAGCGGGTCGTCGGGGCCGGCCGCTGTGCGAAGCTTCGGCGTGCCGCCGACACACTTCGGCCGCGCGGCATGCCTGCGCGCCGCGCGTAGCGAACGGCGCGGCAATCGTGCAGGACGAGGCCGAACGGCGCACCGCCGAGCGTGACGACCGCCGCCGCGGCGATCGGCGCGGCTCGCAGATCAGCATCTTCGTCGAGCGCCGCTTCGGCGACCGCCGCCGTGTGCCGCGCCGCTTGATCGACGTCTTCCGCGCGTTCCTCGGGTTGCCGCCGCTCGACCGGTGATCGCGCGACGCGTCTACGGCGCGGTCCGAGCCGTCTCGCTGCTCGCCGCGATCGTTCTCACCGCGGTATGCGGACCGGCCGCGCTGCGCGCGCTGCGCGCCGACGATCTCGCGTTCTTGGCGGCGGCGTTCGTGGTCACGCTCGCGCTCGGCTGGCTGCGGGCGCCGGCGGCTCACTTCGAGCACAGCACGCGGCCGACGCCGGAGAGCGACCGCGTCGGACTTCTCACCCCGCTCCTGCTCGCGGTTCTCGTCCGCGAAGGATGGTTCTGGGCGGCCTGGTGCGCGCTGGCGGCGCAGATCGCACGGCCGCCGGGGCTGCGGCGCCGCCCGCTCGCCGAGCGCGCCGTGACGGCGACGCTGCGCTTCCCCGCGCTCGCCGCCGGGGCGCTGATCGCCGACCCCCTCCACCGTGCGGCGAGCGGAGCGGCGAGCCCCGCCGCGCTCGTCGTGTTCGCGGCGATCGCGGCGGCGTACGTGCTCGCGGTCGATCTGCTCTGGCTCGATCCCCTGATGGCGCTGCGCCAGACGCGCTCGCTGCTCAGCGTCTGGCGCCGGCACGCCGGCGACGGCGCGACCGTGCTCACCATCGCCGCCGAGGCCGCGTGGGCGTACGTGATCGCGCACGAGGCGCTCGCCGAAAGCGCGTTCGACGCCACGCTCGTGATGGTGCCGCTGCTGGTCGTCGGCGCGGTGCTCGCGCGCGTCGCGCGCGTCAACGCGCGCGTGCACCGGCTCGCGCTCTCGCGTCAGGCGGTCGACGCGATGCTGCGCGCGACCGACCCTCAGCCGCAGCTCCGCTCGCTGCTCGAGTCGGTCGATCCGCGCATCGTCCGCGAGTCGGTCGAGATCGCGGCGTTCGGCCGCGGCGGCGCCGACCGCTGGTCACGGTTGATGCGGTTCGGCGACCCGGTTCCGGGCGATCTCGAGCGGCTCGGCGGACGCGCGCTGCTCGAGCTGCAGGTGACCGGGGAAGACGCGCTGGTCGAAAGCGAGGAGCACGGAACGGTCCACGCGTACGCGACGCGCGACGCCGAGGGCGGGCTGCGCGGGGCGATCGTCGTCTTCCGCCTTCCGATGAGCGTCCCGCTCGTCGCGTCGAGCGCGCTCGAACGGGCCGCGGCGGAGATCGGTCCGCTGCTCCGGGAGTACGGCGCGATCGCCGCGACGCGAACGGCCGCCACGATCGACACGCTGACGGGGCTCCCGAACCGGCGCGGCGTCGGGCGTGCGCTCGAGGAGGCGATCGCGCACGTCCGTTCCGGCGGACGGTACGCCGTGCTGCTGCTCGACGTCGACCACTTCAAGTCGATCAACGACCTGCTGGGCCACCAGACCGGCGACCGAGCTTTGGCGCACATCGGCCGGCTGATCGCGGAGAACGTCCGCGGCGTCGACGTCGCGGGGCGCTTCGGGGGCGAGGAGTTCCTCGTACTGCTCCGCGACGCGTCGCGCGAGCGCGCGCTGCAGGTCGCCGAGCGATTGCGCGCCGCGGTCGAGACGGGCGGCCTCGCCTACGCCGACGGCAAGCCGGTCACCGTCTCGGTCGGCGTCGCGTACGCCCGGACCGGCGACACGTCGGGCGATGTAGTCGAACGCGCCGACCGGGCGCTCTACCGGGCGAAGAACGACGGACGCAACCGGGTGATCGAGTCGCAGCCCACGCAACGTGAGGCGGTCCTTCCCGGGCCCGCCTGAGCGAGGCTCACTCGCGCTCGACCCGGTCGACGAGCGGGTCGCCGTCCCGGTCGACGACGATCGAGAAGACGAGCGGCCGGCAGCAGACCGGGCAGTCCTCGACGAGCTCCTGACGCCGCCCCGCCGTCGGGTCGACGCCGACCGCGTTCTGCTCCCCGCAGCTCGGACAGGTATAGAGCGCGTCCGTCTCCAGCGGCATGGAAAAGGGTCCTCCTGCGCGGGCGGGCCGGCTCGGTTTACACTCGCCCGGCCCTGTGCTACAATCTCACCTCGGAACGGACCCCGCGTCCGTTTTCTTCATGTTCTCAGCACCCTCTCCCGAGATCGACGATGGCGAAAAAAGAGAACCGTGTGATGGTGACGATGGCCTGCACCGAGTGCAAGCGGCGCAACTACAACACGTTCAAGAACAAGCAGAAGACCTCACAGCGGCTCGAGCTCAGCAAGTACTGCCGGTTCTGCCGGTGCCACCGGTCGCATCGCGAGACCAAGTAATCCGTTTCACTCTCCTTCGGGTAGCCCCTGAACCTTCTAGGGCGGTGGCGCAATTGGTAGCGCAGCGGTCTCCAAAACCGCGGGTTGCAGGTTCGAGTCCTGTCCGCCCTGCCAAGCTTCTGCGGTACAAGGCATTATGAAGTCGAACCCCAGCGGTCAGCCTCCGAGGCGCCCCGCCACCCCCGCGCAGCGCGCGGCGAACGCGGCGCGCTCCCAGGATTTCGTGCGCGGCGTCGTCACCGAGATGCGCCGCGTCACGTGGCCCACGCGCGAAGAGTGGATCGCCGCGACGCTGCTCACGCTGGTCCTCGTCGTCGGCGTCGGCGTCTTCACCTATCTCTGCGACATGCTGTTCGCCTTCGTCTTCGGCTGGCTGACCGGAGGGTCGCGCTGATGGAACAGGACGTCACCACCGCCGTCACCGAGCCGGACGAGCAGTCCGCCGTCGCGTCGCCCGCTCAGAAGAAGCAGGACGACCGCAAGAAGTGGTTCGTCATCCACACCTACTCGGGCTACGAGAACAAGGTCAAGGCGAACCTCGAGCGGCGCATCCACTCGATGAACATGCAGGACAAGATCTTCCGCGTGCTCGTTCCGATGGAAGACGAAGTC
>DASWSC010000293.1:0-20619 GCA_036402855.1 Candidatus Elarobacter sp.
CGGTCAGCCAGCCGTTCAGCGGCATGACGATGACGTTGGCGAGGATGTAGCCGGTCGCGACCCAGCCGATCTCGTCGATCGAGGAGCCGAGGTTCCCGGCCATGTCGTTCAGCGCCACGTTCACGATCGAGGCGTCGATGATCGCCATGATGAGGCCGAGCATGACCGTCAGGGTGATCATCGCCAGCGGCGGATCGGGCTTCCGCCCGGCCGCCGCGACGGGGGAGGGATGCGTTTTCACGAAGCGCCTTGGATGACGACGACCGCCGCGCCCGCCTCGGCTCTCCGGGACCGCCTGCAATCGTTCATGGATACGCATGTGTACCCGAACGAGCACGTCTATGAAGAGCAGTTGCGGAGCGGCCCCACGCCCTGGGCGCAGCCGCCGGTCATGGACGCGCTGCAGGCGACGGCGCGCGGCGAGGGGCTGTGGAACCTGTTCCTCCCCGAGCCCGAGTGGGGCGCCGGGCTGACCAACCGCGAGTACGCGCCGCTCTGCGAGATCATGGGCCGCTCGCACATCGCGCCGGAAGTCTTCAACTGCAGCGCCCCGGACACGGGAAACATGGAAGTCTTCGCGCGCTACGGGAGCGAGGCGCACAAGGAGCGCTGGCTGAAGCCGCTGCTGAACGCGGAGATCCGGTCCGGGTTCTCGATGACCGAGCCGGCGGTCGCGTCGTCCGACGCCACCAACATCAGCGCCGAGATCATTCGCCACGGCGACGGCTACGTCATCAACGGCCGCAAGTGGTGGACGTCCGGCGCCGGGCACCCGCGTTGCAAAGTGCTCATCTTCATGGGCCGCTCGGATCCGAGCGCGCCGCCGCACCGGCAGCACACGATGGCCGTCGTCCCGCTCGACGCGCCGGGCGTGAAGGTGCTGCGGACGCTCTCCGTGTTCGGCTACGACCACGCGCCCCACGGGCACGCCGAGATCTCGTTCGAGAACGTGCGCATCCCCGCCGAGGACGTGCTGGTCGCCGAAGGCCGCGGCTTCGAGATCGCGCAAGGGCGGCTCGGCCCGGGCCGCATCCACCACTGCATGCGCGCGATCGGTCTCGCCGAGCGCGCGCTGGAGGCGATGGTGAAGCGTGTGAAGTCGCGCACCGCGTTCGGGAAGCCGCTGGCCGAGCAGGGCGTGGTGATGCAGTGGATCGCCGAGTCGCGTATCGAGATCGACCAGTCGCGGCTGCTCGTCTACGACGCGGCGGAGAAGCTGGACGCCTACGGGAACAAGGTCGCGCGTAACGAGCTCGCGATGGTCAAGGTGGCTGCGGCCACGATGGCGTGCCGCGTCGTCGACCGTGCGATCCAGGCGTTCGGCGCGCGCGGCGTGAGCGGCGACGAAGAGCTCGCCTCGATGTACGCGCACGCGCGCACGCTGCGGCTGGTCGACGGGCCGGACGAAGTCCACCTGCGCTCGATCGCCAAGAACGAGCTCGCCAAAGCGTGAGCCGTACCGACCCGCTCGACGCGCTGGGGCTGAGCCTTCGCAGCGGCGCGGCCGAGCTGCACCTCGTGCGGCATGCCGACGCCGTGCCGGAGTCGGAGGACGCGTTCGCGATCTACGACGACTACGAAGCGCACCCGCTCAGCGAGCGCGGCCGCGCGCAGGCGCGCGCGGTCGCCGAGCGGTTTGACGGCCTCGAGCTGGCGGCCGTCTACGCCAGCCCCATCCGCCGGGCGCGCGAGACCGCCGGCGCGATCGCCGCGGTCGCCGGCGTCGCGGTCGAAGACGAGCCCGGCGTCCGAGAGATCGCGATCGGCGCGATCGAGCCGGCCGAGCCGATGACGATGCGCGCGCGGCTCGAATGGCTGGCGATGGTGGCGATGCGCGACGGTTCGTGGACCGGGATCGCGGGGACCGAACCGTCGCACGAGGTGCGCGGCCGGATGCTCCGCGCCCTCGACGCGATCGCGGCGCGCCATCCGGGCCGGCGGGCCGCGGTCGTCTCGCACGCGGGCGCGATCAACGCCGTGCTCGGCGCGATCGCCGGAACGCCGCACGACTTCGTCTTCCCGCTCGCCAACGCGTCGGTCTCGGTCGTCCGCGTCGGCGCCGGACGGCGGCTCCTGATGAACGCGAACGAGACGTCGCATCTCGCGCTGGTTCCGTCGCGGCGGCGCCGATGACCGCGCGCCCGGCCGACGATCCGGAGACGATCGAGGTCCGCGACGAGGAGCGCGTCGAGACGGCCCGGCTCGAGCCGTACCTGCGCGAGCACCTCGACGGCGCCGGCGGTCCGCTGACGCTGCGGCAGTTCGGCGGCGGCCACGCCAACCTCACATACCTCATTCGCTTCGGCGAGCGCGAGTGGGTGCTTCGGCGCCCGCCGCTCGGGCCGGTCGCGCCGGGCGCGCACGACATGCGGCGCGAGCACCGCGTCCTCTCGGTGCTCTACCAAGCATATCCGCTCGCGCCGCGCAGCTATCTGCTGTGCACCGACCACGCGATCATCGGCGCCGACTTCTTCGTGATGGAACGGCGGCACGGGATCGGTCTGCGCACCACGATCCCGGAACCGTGGGCGCACCAGCCCGACGTGCTGCGCGGCGTCGGCGAGGCGCTCATCGACGACCTCGCCGCGCTGCACGCCGTCGACCCGGCGAGCGTCGGGCTCGGGGAGCTCGGCAAACCGGAAGGCTACGTCGAGCGCCAGCTCATCGGCTGGATCGACCGCTGGCACAACGCGCTGACGCCCGACGTCGGTCCGGCGGAGCCGTTCACCGGCTGGCTGCGGCAGACGATGCCGCGGCAGCGCCGCACCGCGCTGCTGCACAACGACTACAAGCTCGACAACACGCTGCGCGACGCGCACGACCCGCGCCGCACCGTCGCCGTCCTCGACTGGGACATGTGCACGCGCGGCGAGCCGATGATGGACCTCGGGTATCTGCTCGGGCTCTGGGCGCAGAAGGACGACTCCGGCGAGTGGCTCCACGGGCGGATGCCGACCTGGATGGACGGCTTCCCGACCCGCCGTGAAGCCGCCGAACGCTACGCCCGCAAGAGCGGCGCCGACATGGCCGACCTGCACTGGTACGTGACGTTCAGCATCTTCCGCTACGCGGTCATCTTGCAGCAGATCTACATCCGCTACGTGCGCGGGCAGACGCACGATCCGCGCTTCAAGGACTTCGGCGCCGCGGTGAACCAGCTCGCCGAACGCGGCCTCGCGCTGATCGAGGCCGGCGGCATCTGAGCGCCGCCGCAAAGGAGGGGGAGGGCACTGCCATGAGCCGCGGTGCCCTCCCCTGTGCCGGAGCGTGCTTCCGGGCGCTTAGCGGGCGATGATCGCGTTCAGCGCGTCGACGTCCAGCGTTCCGATACCGGTGGTGTAGTCGTAGTTCGGCGCGGCGGCGTACGCGCCGTTCGCGCCGCTCACGACGTCGTGGAACCCGCCGACGTTGATGGTCGGCGGCGGGCCGAGGAGCTTCGTCCCCGGATTGCTGGTCGCGAACGCGTGGTACAGCGCCGGCGCGGCGTAGCCCAGACCCGGATGTGCCTGCAGCATCCGCGCCCACACGCCGGCGGTGAGCGGCGAGGAGAGACTCGTCCCGCCGATCGTCGTCCAGCCGGTACCGGCGGTGTAGATGATCATCCCGGTCTGCAGGTCGCCGTCCATCGAGACGTCGGGGACGCCGCGGAACGTGAAGCCGACGGGGGTGCTGCTGGCGGGCTGCACGCCGTTCTGCCAGTACGGCGAGTACTCGAACTGGCTGATCCCGCCGCCGCCGGCGTTCCATGCCGACTCGCCCTGATACGAGCCGTCGACCTGCGACCACAGCGTCGTGCCGCCGACCGCGACGACGTACGGCGACGCGCTGGGATATTCGACCAGCGGGACGCCGCCCGGGACGCCGTTCGGGTTGCCGACGCTGCAGAACGAGCCGGTGTCGCCGGTCGAGGAGAACATCGTCTGGCCCTGTGCGGCGCCTTCGAGCAACACCTCGTCGTCGACGACCATCGATCCGTCGACGTACGGGAAGGCTTCGCAGCCGCCGAACGACGCGTTCGCGATCTGCGCGACGTCGTCGGTCACCCAGTGGTTGAACATGAGCGCGATGTCGGAGTCGGTCATCGAGGTGGTCGCGTAGACGTAGAGCGTGCCGACGTTGCCGGCCATCCCGGTCGAGGCCGTCATGTCGAGCGTCCACTCGTCGTCGCCGTTCGTGTCGGGGCTCGGCAGGCCGACCTGCTTCACGACGACCGGAACCTGCGGCAGCCCGTCGCCTTGCTCGTTCACCCGGAAGTCGGCGATCGCCGGCTGCACGTTGCCTTCGGCCATGATCGCGACGTTCACCGTGGCGGCCGGCGGCGTCGTGTTCACGTCGTACGCGCGCCAGAAGTCCGACGGCGTGTAGTTGCGCGGACAGCCGGTCGTGTACGCCTGCGGCGTCGGAATCGGCTGCGGCGAAGGCAACCCGATGATGAACACGCTGGAGACGGCGCACGGCGACTCCGGCTGCGGCGCGGCCGCCGATGCCGTCGCGGCGGCGTGATTGATGTGCGCGCCGCTCTTGCGGGGCGCCGTCGTGAACGCTTTGACGTCGTTGAGCCCGAGCACCGCGACGACGGTTCCGCCGAGCGCGGAGGGGACGTAGGCGGCGGTCGTGTTCGCGAAGACCGTCGCGCCGTTGAGACTGAAGCCGTGGAGCGTGGTGTTGAACGCCTTCGCGACGTTCGCCGCGCTCCCGGTCGCGCTGACGATGAGGTTGTTCGGCTCGACCGTCACGTTGCCGAGGCCCTGAGCGTTCAAGTAGCTCGTCACCTGCGACACCTCGCTCGCCGTCGGGCCGTACGACGCCTTGATCTGGCTCGGCGTCAGCTTCGCGCGAGACTGCACGGCGGCTTTGAGCTGATCGACGTTGTGGAGCTGCAGCCCGAGCCGGACGGTCAGCGTCTTCGACGGGTCGAGCGCGCCGAGATCGGTCGCGCTCTTCAGCGCGATCGGCTGCGTCGCGGTCGCCGACCATCCCGCCGGTGCCGCGGCGGTCGCCGCGGCCGCGCGGGTCGAATGCGTCCCCGCTTGCGAGGCGGTCGTGTTCCCGCCGAACTCCATCCCGCCGGCCGGGAGCATCGCGCTCGCGCTGCGGCCTCCGGAGCAGGAAGCCGTCAGAACGCCCAAGGCGACCGCGGCGGCAGCGAATCTCTTCATGTGGGTCCCATCCTCCTGGCTGCCAGCGTAGGGTCCAGGGCGCCGCGCCGACATACCGCAAACCGGGTAGAGGCGGCCGAGGCCGGCGGGAGGACGCAAAGAGAGCACCGCGCGTCCGCGGTGCTCTCGCTGCAGCCGTCGGGGGAACCCTGTCCCGGCGGCTACGCGATCAGCGTACGGCCCGGGCCTGGGACCTCGACATACCGGAAACCGGGTAGGCAGTTCGCCCGCCGCCCGGCTCCGCGGCGGTCAGAGGCCGGCGACGCCGACCGGTGAGCCGATCCCGGTGAGCGGCCGGTATCCGCCGCCGTCGATCTGGCGGAAGGCGCCGCGCCAGCGGAGATACGAGTAGCCGGGAGCCTGCGGGCGGCCCGACAGCGCGTATGCCCCGGCGATCAGCGGCGCGCCGACGCTCGTTCCGCCGGCGACGTACCAGCCGCCGCCCGCGGTGCTGAACGTCGAGACGCCGGTTTGCGGGTCGGCGACCGCGGCGACGTCGACCGCGTCGCGCGTCTTGCAGCTCAGGTTGCGCTGGAACCACGGCTTGGCGGCGTACTTGCTGCAGCCGTGCCCGCTGTACTTCCAGCCGGTCTCGCTCCAGCCGCTGCCGCGGGTGAGCGACGTCCCGCCGACGGCGGTGACGTACGGCGAGGCCGCCGGATACGACGCGTAGCCGCGGTCGCCGGAGCTCGCCGTGATCGCGACGCCGTCGTGCCGGTAGTGCGCGTCCTCGACGGCTTGGTTCGACCACTCGAGCGCGTAGTAGCTGTTGCTCACCGCGCTCGCGCCGAGCCGCACCGCGGTGTCGACCGAAGCGCCGAGGTCGTCGAGCAGCGCGGAGTCGGCCTCGACCAGCACGATCGAGCAGCGCGGGCACGCCGCCGAGACCATGTCGAGGTCGAGCGCGGCTTCCTGCGACCAGGCGCCGTTCGCGCCCGGATACGCGGCGCTTTGGCCGCGCTGGTCGACCTTTCGGAAGCAGCCGTTCAACGTCGTGCAGGCCGGCAGCCCGAACGCTGCGCGGTACACCGCCAGGTCGGCCTCGGCCGTCGGGTCGTCATAGGCGTCGACGATCGCGACCGTCCCCGACCCGCCCTGTCCGGTGAGGCCGTAGGCGCTCTGCAGGTCGGCCGGGTGGAAGCCCGGGATCAGCCCGGCGGGCTGGGCCGCGTTCGCGATCGGCGGCACGTTGAGGTTGACCGCCAGCGTGCACGCGGCTGCGCCGGCGGCGGGGAGCCCGCCGCAGGTGAACGAGGCGCCGGGAAGCCCGGCCGCGCTCTCGCCGGGAAGCCCCGCCGCGCTCTCGCCGGGGAGCCCGGCCGCGCTTTCGCCCGGGAGCCCGGCCGCGCTCTCGCCTGGGAGCCCGGCCGCGCTTTCGCCGGGGAGCCCGGCCGCGCTCTCGCCGGGAAGGGCCGTCGCACCGTCGCGGGCGGCGCGGCTCGCGCCGGCCGGGGCCGCGAGGCCCAGCGCTCCATGCGCGGGGGTCGCCCCTCCTCCGGCGCAGCCGGCGAGGACGATGAGGGTGACAACGGCCAGGGTTCGCATCATGTCCGTTTGGGTTCCGGAAACGTGCATGCTCGCAGGAAGCTCCTTGCTCGGGGCGCGGCTGCTCGCCTGGATATACCCACTGCGCGGGGGACGACGGGTCGCGGACCGCCGAAAACCCCGTGATCCCGCTCACTCGTTTGCTCCGCGCCCGGGTCAACGAACGCCTCAGCCGGGCGGCTCGCTTCCCCGTTACCCTCATCGTCGCACCCGCCGGGTTCGGCAAGAGCGTCGCGTTGCGCGACTTCGTCGAGACCTCCCGGCTCGACGCCGTCCGCTACGACGTCCTGCGTGACGACAGCACGCTGTTGTCGTTCGTCCACGGGCTGAGCATCGCGCTGGAACCGATCGTGCCGAGCGCGCTGGCGGCCTTTCCGGCGATGCAGCAGCGGCTCATGGGTGCGCCAGATCCCGTGCGCGAGGCGGCGAACTGGTTCAGCGAGCACCTCAAGCGGACCGTCTGCACGATCGTGATCGACGACTTGCACTACGCCGCGGCCGATCCGAACGCCGTCGCGCTTCTCGTGGAGCTGGTCGAGCGCTCGGGCGAGCGCATCCGCTGGATCGTTGCGACTCGTTCCGACGTCGGGCTGCCGATCGCGTCGTGGGTCGGGTACGGGCGGATGGATTACCCCGTCGGCGAGGACGATCTGCGGTTCACCGCCGAGGAGGCGCTGGCGACGGCCGACGACGCCGAAGCGGGAAGCGAGCCGCATGAAGTCGAGGCGTTGCGCGAGCTCACCGGCGGGTGGCCGATCGCGCTCTCGATCGCGTTGCGCACGCGTACGCACGCCTCGGACCTCCGCGCGGCGGCGAGCGGGACGCGCGAGATGGTGTACCGGTATCTCGCCGAGCAGGTGTTCGGCGGGCTGAGCCGCGCGCAGCAGCGGTTCTTGCTGCGCACCTGCGCGTTCTCGACCTTCGATGGCGAGGTCGCGGAACGCCTCGGGGCGACGCCGGAGTTTCTCGACGACTTGCGGCGCACCGTGACGTTCCTCAGCACCTCGGCGCCGACGGAATACCGCTATCACGATCTGTTCCGCGACTTCTTGGAGCGCGAGCTGCGCCGCAGCGGCGCCGCCGAGTGGTACGACGCGCACCTCGCCGCCGGCGAGCTCCTCGAGGCGCGGGCCGGCGGCGAGGCGACGGCGCTGAGCCTCTATACGAAGATCGGCGCCGTCGACGCCATCGTGCGCGTCGTCGAGGAGCACGGCATCGAGCTGCTCGAGCGCGGCGAAGGCGAGATCTTGGCATCGGCGCTCGACGCCGTTCCCGAGGCGGCGCGCCGCGAGCACGCGGCGCTGATCGGCGTGCGCGCGACGCTCGATGCGAACCGCGGCCGTTTCGACTCCGCCGAGGGCGGGTTCAGCGCGGCGATCGAGCGCGCGCGCGAGCCGGCGCTGCGCGTCGCGCTCGTGCACCGCTACGCGATCGAACTGGTGCGGCAAGACCGCGACTGCGTCGAGCTGCTCGAGCCGTACGCGCGTGACGAGAGCTTGCCGCTCGAGCTTCGCGTCCCGATCCTGGGCACGCTGGCGACCGGCTACGTGCGCGCGGCGCGGATCGACGACGCGCTCGTCACCGTGCGACGCGCGCTGGACCGGCAGGAGGCGCTCAGCGACGAGCTGCGGGCGCGGCTCTACCAGCAGGCCGCCTTCGTCCATCAGTTCGCGCCGAATCGCGAGCGCGTCCGGGAGTTCGCGACACTGGCCGTCGAGCTGGCGACGGCGCGCGGGCTGTTCGAGGTCGCGGCGCGCGCGTACAGCGTGCTCTACACCGTGGTGAACGACGAGGAAGACGATCCGATCGCGGCGCTCGCGATCCTCGACAAGCTCGAAGAGTGCGCGCGCAAGGGCGCGAGCCGTCAGGTGCGGATCTTCGGGATCGTCGCGTCGTACGCGATCGAGGTGGAGCGCGCCGACGACGCGGCGATCGAGCGCCTCGACCGCGAGCTCCTCGACGACCACGCCGCGCCGGCGGCGCGCGGGCAAGCGCTGTTCCCCGCGCACGCCTTGCGCGCCGCGTGGGACGCCGACTTCCGGCGCGCGTACGAACTCCTCGCCGGAACGGCCGAGCTGCAGGCGTTCGACGACCGGCGTGCGCTGCGGTTCGCGGAGACCGCGCTCTATGCCGCGGCTTCCGGACTTCACGGGGAGGGCGATCAGGCGCTGCGCGAAGCGGTCGCCGTCCTCGAGCGCTGCCGCCCGTCGACGCGCATCGTGCGCGCGTATCTGACGCTCGCGATCACCGAGCTCGTGCGCGGGCGCTCGTCGTCGGCGCACCGGCATCTGGTGGAGGCGGAGCGGCGGCTGACGCCGGCGATGCGGCGACAGCGCGCGTTCGCCAACGCGGTGCGCGCGCTCGAACGCGTGCAGTTGGAGCAAGCCGATCCGGCGACGCTCGCCGCGGCGCTCGAGCGGCTGCGCGCCGAGCACTTCGGCGGCGTCGCGCGGCTGCTCGAGGCGCTTCCGGCCGGCCGGCTCGAGGAGCGCGGCTACGCGCAGCTCACGCCGAGCGAGCGCGAGATCTTACAGTTCCTCGCCAAGGGCGCGAGCACAAAGGACGTCGCCGCGAAGACCGGGCGCAGTCCGCAAACCGTCGACACGCACATCCGCTCGATCTGCCGCAAGCTGAATTGCAGCGGCCGCCGCGAAGCGATCGCCATCGCGACCGGCGCCGGCTGGGTCAGCGTCTGAGAAAGGACATCATGGAACCGCTCGATCTCGAAGCACGTCCGCCCCGATCGCCGCGCGAGCAGATGCTCGGGCTCTCGTTTCTCCCGCGCACGATCGACAAGGTTCGCGGTGAGCTTCCCGGCGGCAAGCTCGGAAACTATCTCCTCGAGGAGAGCACGATGAGCTCGTACCTGCTGCACAAGGTGGGCGTCTCGTTCGACGAGCTGCGCGCGGTCGTCGCGCGGGCTGCGAACGAGGACGAGATCGCCGAGTGGCTTCGTCCGAGGCTCGATCCCGCCGTCGTGGAGCAGGTGAACGCGAAGCTCTCCGGCTCGCGCATCACCGACGCACCGGCCGAGAAGCAGCAGCTCATCCGCGAGCGGCACCCGATCCTCGCGCAACGGCCCGACGTCGTCAACGCGTTCGAGATGCTCGAGCTCGACGACGCGCAGCTCGGGGCGAAGGCCTAGCGCTCGAAGGTTCCGGTCAGCTCGCCGAGTGCCACGACGTGCCCGGCGATCGCGTCGAGGAAGCGCCCGCGCGTCGGCGTCTGGTCGAAGCGCGGGACGTAGTCGACGGCGAGCAGCGTGAAGACGTAGCGGTGGACGCCGTGCCCGGGGATCGGCGCCGGCGCGACGTAGTCACGGCGCCCGGCGCCGTTGCAGCCCATCCGCACGCCGTCGCCGCCGAGCGCGCCGGCCCCGAGCTCGGTCGCGCCCGCATCGATATCGAACGCGATCGCGTGCGTGAACGGCCGCAGCAACGGCGCATCGACGTCTTCGACGACCAGCGCCAGCATCGCCGTTCCCGCCGGAACGCCGCTCCAGCGCAACGGGGGTGACGCCTTCCCGCCCGGCATCGGCGTGCCGTCCGCGAACGCCGGACTGCTGAGCGCGAGCACCCGCGGCGCCTGCGAAAACCGGATGTCCTCCGCGACCCGATACTCCGCCCCCGCCCGCCACGTCCGAATCCGCCGCCCCAACAACCGCATCAGCACGCGCCACCGCCAATGTCACCGCGACGCCGTGCGTCACCGTGACGCCGTGCGTCACCGTGACGCCGTGCGTCACCGTCACGCCGTGCGTCACCGTGACGCTGCGTGTCCCCGCGAGCCGCAATGTCACCCTGAGCTTGTCGAAGGGTGAGCGCGCATCGCGCCCCCGGTCGCGTCAGTTCAGGATCAACTGGATCGTCAGGTAGGCGCCGGTCTGCGCCGCGGTCGTCGAGGCGGCGCCCGCGGCGAGGTTCACCTGGACGTCCTCCGCCGCGTACATCGAGGCGATCACGCCGCCGCTGAGCGTCGGCCCGGCCATCGACATCAAACCGAGCCCCGTGCTCGATGGCGAGTAGAACTCGAGCCCGCCCGCGCCGGGGTTGCCCGGGTTCGTCCCGGCGCTCGAGGCGCCGCTCGCGCCGGGCGGGACGATGGTGCCGCCCGCGGCGCAGCTCGTGAGGTTGTTGCCGGTGTAGCCGCCGGCGGCGGGGTTGCCGCTGCGAGCCGAGGCCGCGACCGGCGCGACCGCGGGGGCGAGCGGGAAGCTCGCTCCGCCGTTCGGGAACGCGCAGATCCCGATCCCGCTGGTCGGGTTGGCGTCGAGGTACTCGTTGACGACGAAGCCCGCCGCGTCGTTGCTCTGGATCGAGACCGCGAGGGCGTTCTTGTAGAGACAGGCGGTCGCGGCGTTCGGGCGCGGGTTCAGCGACCCGAACGTCATCGTGAAGTTCGCCTCGTTCCCGGCCGCGGTGCAGACGCCCGCGATGCTCGGAAGAAGCGTCGGAACGGCGCTCCCCTGCGCCCCCGCGGCGCTGTACTGCGTGACGATCGACATCGTCGCGGTCGCAGCCGCCTTCCAGGTGATCTGCGCTCCGCCGGTCGTCGTCGACGCCGCGCGCGCGATCGAGGACGACGCGGCGAGCGCGGCGACCAGGAAGGACGCGACGAGGAGACGTTTCACCAAGGCAAATCCTTTGCATCCGCGGCCCGGGAGAAAGCCCGAGCCCGGCCGCGCCATCCTGGCGAGCCGCGAGTACAGACGCTTTCGATGATCGGACGCCCACCGGCCGCAGTTTAGCCCTCACTCCCCGGCGGCGCCCGCCGCGACCGGAGCGAGCGACGCGGCGCGGCGGGCTTCCGCCAAGCCGAGAACGAGGGCCAGGACGGCCAGCCCGAACAGCAGCGCCGCGAGCGGCGGCACCCCGAACGCGCCGAGAATCCCGGTCGTGAGGGGCGGCATCACGAAGCCGGCGAGGCTGTCCAGACCGGAGAGAACGCCGAGCACCGTCCCGCGGCGGTCGTCGGGCGAGGCGTCCGAGGCGAGCGCCGGAAAGGCGGTGTTCAAGAAGCTGCCGCCGGTCGCGAACGCGACCAGCAGCCCGAACGCGAACGCATACGAGCCGGCCAGCGGAACGAGCGCGAAGGCGAGGACGCAGAACGCGAGCCCCAGATTCGTTGTGGCGCGGTTCCCGATCTTGCCGACGACGCGCCGCACGACGAGCAGTTGCAGCAGGACGTTCACGACGCCGAAGCCCGCGAACACGTACGAGGTCTGACGGACGTCCCAGCCGAGCTGCGCGTTGAGCACGAGCGTCATCGACGCGTACCAGCCGTACAGCGCGAACGTGTAGATCAGCCGCAGCCAGAGGATCGGCGCGATCGTGCGATCGCCGAGCGAGAGCACGATGTCGCGCAGCCCGACCGCGCCGCGCTCCTCCTCGGTCTTCGCGCTGCGCGACTCGGGGAGCATGAAGATGGTCACGACCAGCGTGAACCCCTGCAGCAGCGCCGCGACCACGAACGGCACCGCGAAGCCGTAGCGATCGGCGAGCCAGCCGCCGATCGCAGGGCCGAAGACGAACCCCGCGCTGAACGACGCGCCGAGGTACGCGAACGCTTCGCCCCGCCGCTTCGGCTCGACCAGATCGCCGACGTACGCCTGCGTGACGCCGATATTTCCGCCGGAGAACCCTTCGAGCGCGCGCGAGACCACGACCAGCCCGATCGACGGCGCGAACGCGAGCATCGTCCACGCGACGGTCGAGCCGATCTGCGAGATGATCAGCACCATCTTGCGCCCGATGCGGTCGCTGACGTTTCCCCACACCGGCCCCGCGATGAGCTGGCAGACGGAGAACGTCGCGAACACGATCCCGACCGCGATGTCGGGCGCGCCGAACCGCTTCACGAAGAACGGCAGCAGCGGGATCATGATGCTGAACCCGAGGATGTCGATGAAGGTGATGCCGAGGATCGGCAGGAGGCGCAGGATCATGAAGCGCCCGTCGCGGCCGTCAGACCGGGACGACGAACGCGAACCAGAGCGCCGCGGCGGCGGCGCCGCCGCACAGCGAGTAGACCGCCCACTCCGCGAGCCGGCGCGTCGGCTGCGGCACGACCTCGTCGAGCTTCGCGGCCGGCGGCTGCGCGCGTGCGATCCGGGCGAAGACGAGGTAGCTGCGCCCGCCCGTGTACGTCACGACGCGCTCGGGTCGCAGGCCGAAGTGGAAATCGGTCATCGCGACGTCACGCGGCCGGCCGAGGTCGGCGTTCTCCCGCACGAACGCGCGCAGGCGCGCGGCGGCGCCGACCTCGCCGCGCGGGATCCCGGCGAGCAATTCGTTCAGCGCCGCGATGACGCGTGCCCACGAGCGCTCGCGCGCCTCGGGCTCCGCCGTGAGCGCGAGCTCCACGCGCCGCTCGATCTCGGCGACCGCGGCCGGGGCGCGTCCTGCCGCGCAGCGCCGCACGTCGCCGAGGAAGCGGCGATGGAAGAGCGCCTCGTCGGTCATCGCACGGCACCCGGCGGGGTCATCAGCGGTAGCATCCTCGTCCGGTTTCCATCTCCCTTTCGAAGGCTCCAGACCGTCCGCGGACGCCGTTGGTGTCGCTCCCCGGGGACGGGCTCGCCGGAGATTCCGGCGAGCCCGTAGGGATCAGTAGCTTTGGACGCAGCCGTTGTTGGCGTTGCTCCAGAGCGGCTGGGTGGGGTATCCGCCCGCGTTCGGGTTGTTGATGAGGTTGGTCCAGGCGCACTTGTCGCCGTTCTCGCCGTTGCTGCTGTCCAGCCAGCCCGAGTTCGGCTGCGGATCGGTCTCGGTCTCGCCCTGCTCGTGGCCGCCGACGATCGAGACGCCGTCGTTGTATCCCGGCGAGTTGACCGAGCCGACGCCGCACAGCGAGCCGACGTCGCTCATGTACGGCTCGTTGGTGTAGGCGATGGTGCCCTTTCCGGAGACCGTCGTCGAGCTGTGCCACGCGCAGTACTGCGTTCCGAAGCCGGACGGCTTGATGCCGTGCGGCAGCGCGACGATGTAGCTGGCGCTCGTGCTGTAGTCGCCGAAGTGTGCGGCCGCGCGGGTCGCCTCGGCGGCGAGCTGCGTTTGGGTCGGCCGCGACGGCGGCGAGCTCGCCGTGTCGATGTAGGAGCCGACGAAGCTGCCCGCCGCGTTGCCGACGTGCGCGCCGCCCGTCTGCGTGTACTGCGTCACGCTGTTGAGCCAGGGGCTTCCGCCGATGACGCCGAGGAACGCGTTCAGGTACGAACGCTCGCCGTGAGGATCGCCGCTCCCGGAGTTCCACGCGTTGCCCCAGTAGACGACGTAGATTTTCGGATTCGTCTGGATCGGACCGCCGTGGTACGTCAGCGGCGTGGTCGCGGACAGCGTGCGCGAGCCGTCCGGCGTGGTGCGCAGCGCGTCGATGGTATCGCGGGTCGGGAAGATGCGGACCATCTCGCCCGTCGCGTTGTTCTGCGCGATGAACGTCGACTGCACCGTGAACTCACGGTCACCCGACTGCGTCTGCGCGGTTTGATTCGGCGGAACGACCGTTTGGCCGCCGCCGGAGCATGCCGCAAGAAGCGCTGCCGCACCGGCGGCAGCGAGAAAACGAGCCTTCAAGAAAGCCTCCACCCCTAAAGAGAAATGTTGCCCACACCAAGGAGCAATTCGGGCCGTGTGAGTTCACGGCCGCGCAGTCCGTTTGGCACACGCGGTACCCGCTCCTTCGAGAAACGTCTGATGTATGACATCTCTCGCAGCACGTTGACGAAGGTCACAGTCACGCGGGCCGTGCGCTCGCATGCTGATGCATAAAAAAGAGCCCGCCGTCCGCGACGGCGAGCTCTCTTCGATCGTTGGGCTCGTCGCGCTAGTAGCTCTGCACGCAGCCGTTGTTGGCATTGCTCCAGAGCGGCTGCGTCGGGTAGCCTCCCGCGTTCGGGTTGTTGATGAGGCTCTTCCAGGCGCACTTGTCGCCGTTCTCCGCACCGCTGCTGTCGAGCCAGCCCGAGTTCGGCTGCGGATCGGACTCCGTCTCACCCTGCTCGTGACCGTACACGATCGAGATCCCGTCGAGCGTTCCCGGCGAGTTCACCGAGCCGGCACCGCACGACGTTCCGACGTCGGGGAGATACGGCGCGTTGGTGTACGCGATCGTGCCCTTCCCCGATACGGCGGTCGAGCTGTGCCAGGCGCAATACTGCGTCCCGAAACCCGACGGCTTGATCCCGTGCGGCAGCACGACGACGTAGCTGGCGCTCGTGCTGTAGTCGCCGTAGTGCGCGGCGGCGCGTGTGGCTTCGGCCGCGAGCTGCGACTGCGTCGGGCGGCTCGGCGGCGAGCTCGACGTGTCGACGTAGGAGCCGACGAAGCTTCCCGAGGCATTGCCGACGTGCGCGCCGTTCGACTGCGTGTACTGCGTCACGCTGTTCAGCCAACGGCTCCCGCCGATGACGCCGAAGAACGCGTTCGCGCGCGAGCGCACGCCTTGCGGATCACCGGTGCCGGAGTTCCATGAGGAGCCCCAGTACACGGCGTAGATCTTCGGGTTGGTTTGAATCGGTCCGCCGTGGTACGTCAGCGGCGTCGTGGCGCGAATCGCGCGCGAGTCGTCGGGCGTCTGGTCCAGCGCGTCGATGATCTCGCGCGTCGGAAAGATGCGAACGTAGTCGCCCGTCGTGCTGTTCTGCGCGAGGAACGGCGTGATCGACGTCAGCTCGCGGTCCTGGTTCTGTGACTGGGTCTGCGCCGGCGTGACCGGGGGCGCCGATTGTCCGCCGTTGCAGGCGGTCAAGAGCGACGCGACTGCAGCCACGGCGAAATACCTGGAAGCTCTCAAAAAAGACCTCCACCCCAAAGGAAGGGCAGCGATGAGGAGGCCGGTCCCTTTGGCGGGCCCAGCGGGCCGCCCTGCGATTACGCCCAAAAAGTGACGAGCGCCTGAAAACGGCGAAAATCGCTCATTCCGTCGTCGTCTCGAACCGCGCGGGGAGCGTGATCTCGAGCATCTCGACGTCGTCGCTGTGGGCGAGCTCGGCGTGCCGGATCCCGGGCGGCTGCACGACCGACGAGCCGGCCTCGAGCCGCACCCGGCCGACGCCGTCGTACGCGAACTCCACCCAGCCGCGGAGGACGTAGACGAGCTGGAAGTCGAGCGTGTGGTGGTGCCGTGCGCCCGGCGAGCCGGAGGCGCCACGCGCCCGGATCACGTGGGCGCCGACCCGTCCGCCGGTCGCCTCGGCGACGCCGAGATCGCGGTAGGCGAAGAACGCGCGCAGGCCCTCGTCCCAGTGCGCGTCGCGGGCGTGGGTCAGCGCGAAACCGCGCGGGCGGACTGCTTCCTCGGTGCTCACCCGCGCATTGTACGGCGCCCGACGCCCCGCGTCGACCGAAGTGGGTGCTCGCGAGCCGTCGCGCTCGTAGCATGGGCGAGGTGACGAACCGGGCCCTGGGCGTCGCCGGGGCGCTCTTCTACATCTTCCTGTGGGCGTCGGCGTTCGTCCCGAGCAAGATCGGGGTGCTCGAGTCCTCGCCGCTGTGGTTTCTCGTCGTGCGGTTCGCCGTCTCGGGGCTGATCGCGCTCGCCTTTGCGCTCGCCGTTCGCGCCCGGCTTCCCGCGACGCGGGGCGAGTGGGCCGCGCTGGCGGCGCTGGGAATCCTCGCGAACGCCGTCTACCTGGGGTGCACCTACGAGGCGCTGCGGCACCTCGCGAGCGGCGTCGGCGCGATCGTCGCGTCGACGAACCCGCTCGCGCTCGCGCTGGTGGCCCCTTGGCTGCTGCGCGAGCCGCTCACGCCGGGAAAGATCGCGGGGATGCTGCTGGGCTTCGGCGGCGTCGTCGCGATCATGATCGTTCGGACCGGGACCGGCAGCGCAGATCCGAGCGACATCGCGCTCGCGTTCGCCGGCGTGCTGGGATCGGTAGCCTCGACGATCGTGTTCAAGAAGTGGTGCGGCAACCTCGATCTCCGCACGGTGGTCCCGATGCAACTGCTCGCGTCGGGGATCGTGCTGCTCCCGCTCGCGATGCTTTTCGAAGGCGCGCCGCACGTGCACTGGAACTGGCAGATCGTCGTCTCGTTCTGGTACGTCGTCCTCGTGATGTCGTTCGGTGCGTCGGCACTTTGGTTCTGGCTGCTGTCGCACGGCGAGGCGTCGCGCGTCACGGCATATTATTTCCTCACTCCCGCGTTCGGTCTCGCGCTGGCCGCGCTGCTGCTGCACGAGCCGGTCGGCGCCCGCGACATCGGCGGGTTGGTGGCGATCGCGGCCGGCATCGCGCTCGTGCAGCGCGGCTGACGCGATGACCGAACGCTGGCGCGTGCTCGGGCTGATGACGTTCGCACAGGCCGGTGCGTCGGTGGTGCAACAGGCGCTCGGCTCGCTCTCGCCGATCTTCGTCGCGACGTTCGCACTCTCGAAAGCGCAGCTCGGCCTCATCTTCACGGCACTGATGGCGGGCTCGGCGTGTTTCACCGCGATCGCCGGCGTGCTGACCGATCGTTTCGGCGAGCGCCGCATGGTGCTGTGGTCGGGGATCGCGATGACGATCGCGCTGCTCGCCGTGCCGTTGGTGCCGAGCTATCCGTGGACGGTCGCGTGGATCTTCGTCTTCGGCGCGGGCTACGCGGCCTCGACGCCCGCGGGCGGGCGCGCGATCCTCGCGTGGTTCGACCGCGACCGCGGGTTCGCGATGGGGATTCGCCAGACCGGCGTCCCGGTCGGCGGGCTCGCCGGCGCGCTCCTGCTGCCGCTGGTCGCGCACGTCGCCGGCTACCGCGCGTCGTTCGTCGCGGCCGCCGTGGTCGTCGCCGTGACGACGGCGATCGCGGTGCAGCTCTACCGAGAGCCGCCCGGCTCGCGCGGCGAGAAGGTCTCGTTCATCTCGGTCGCGCGCGGGATGCGCACGCTCGCGCGCGATCCGCGCCTGATCGCGGTGACGCTCACCTGCATGGTGCTCGCCGGCGTGCAGCAGATCATGAACGCGTTCGTCACCGTGAGCGGCGTCGCGGTCGTCGGGATCTCGCCGGGGCTGGCGGCGATCGCGTTCGCCTCCGCGCAGGGCGCCGCGGCGGTCGGGCGGCTCTCGTGGGGCTACGCCAGCGACCGTCTGTTGCACGGCGAGCGGCTCGTCCCGTTCGCGATCATCTGCGTCCTCGCCGCGATCGCCTGCGCCGGGCTGGGCGCGCTGGAGGCGGGCGGCGTCGGCGCCCTGTTCGGCGCCGCGGTCCTGCTCGGCTTCAGCGGCGCGGGCTGGAACGGCTTGATGGCCGCGGCGCTCGCCGAGGTGGGCGGCGTCGACCGCGCCGCCAGCGCGCTCGGCCTGGCGCTGACCGCGATCTTCTTCGCCTCCGCGACCGCCCCGTCGGCGTTCGGCGCGCTCGCGGACCACGCGTCGCTCCACGTCGCCTGGACCGCGACCGCCGTCGTCGCCTTCATCGCGATGACCCCGGTGCTCTGGCTCCGCCGCCGAACCGGCCAAGGCGCCGCCTTCGCCGCCGCCGTCGACCCCTAGCCCGCCCGCCCGGCCGAAGGACTGCCAATTCCCGCCCCACCGCTCGACACGGCGCCCGCAACGCTGCATACTGTATGCACTTGAAACACCAGACCGCCCCCAACGTGGTCATGCTGAGCCTGTCGAAGCATGAGCCTGTCGAAGCATGAGCCTGTCGAAGCATGAGCCGCAGGCGCTGAAGCGCGCCAACGTCAGCGACGCCGTCGCCGACGCCGTTCGCGCAATGATCGTCGACGGGCGTCTCGGTGACGGCGAGCGCCTGAACGAGGTCCGGCTCGCGGAGCGGCTCGGGGTGAGCCGCACGCCGGTGCGCGAGGCGCTGGGCCGGCTGGCCGCCGAGGGCGCGCTGACCAGCACGCCCAGCCGCGGCTACTCCGTTCGCCCGTTGACGGCGAGCGAACTCCAGCAGCTCTACGAGCTCAGGCCGCTGCTCGATCCTCACGCGCTGCGTCTCGCCGGCATCCCGCCCGCCCGCACCCTCGACCGGCTCGAGAAGCTGAACCGCGCGCTCGCCGCGACTGCCGATCCGCTGCGCGCGATCGCGGTCGACGACGACTGGCATCGGGCTCTCATCGCCCACTGCCCGAACCTCGTCCTGGTCGAGCTGATCGAGAGCCTGATGCGCCGCACCCGCCGCTACGAGATCGCGCTGATGCGCGAGCGGCGCAACGCCGTTCGCGCGACCGGCGAGCACGCTCGCATTCTCGCCGCGCTGCACGACGGCGATCTCGATGCGGCGTGTGCCGCGCTGAAGCGCAACATGGAGACCGGCGGCGCGCCGATCGTCGCATGGCTGCGCGAGCGCGAGCCGCGCGTCGCCGCGGAGCGCGCGTCGTAACGGTGCGCGGCGTCGTACGCTTCGCCGTCGCCGTGCTCGCCGCGGCGGGCGTCGCCGTTCTCGTCGTCCCGGCGAGTTCGCAAGGCGCGACCGACCCGCTCGACGGCATCTGGGTGAGCGAGACGGCGTTCGGCCCCGCACTTCGCGGCGACCTCACGGTTTCGCGCGACCCCTCCGGCTGGCGCGCAGCGATCGGAACCGCGGCGACGCGGTTCACGGTCAGCGGCGAGCGCGTGGAGTTCGCGTTTCCGCACGACGACGGCGGCTTTCGCGGAACGCTCGCGGACGGCGGCCGGGCGATCTCGGGCTTTTGGCTCCAACCCTCCGGGGAAACGGTCGAACGCCGCAATCCACACGGGACGGGACAGAGCTTCGCGACCCCGCTCACGCTGCGCAGCATCGGCGCCGGGGCGTGGCGCGGGACGGCGCGTCCGCTGGACGACCGCTTCACGCTGTACCTGAAGATCACGCGCAACCCCGACGGGACGCTCACCGGCGCGTTCCGCAACCCGGAGTCCAATGCGATCGGAGGCGCGGCGGCGTTCCGCGTCACGCGGGAAGGCGACTGGCTGCACTTCACCGCCCGCCCCGACGAGACGCAGCCGCCGATCGTCGTCGATGCGAAGTTCGGTGCGGCGGCCGACACGCTGCGCGTGTTCTGGCCCGACGCCGGACGCGTCCTCGAGCTCACGCGCCGTACGCCGGCGCAGGTGCCGGAGTTCTTCCCGCGTCCGCCCGGTGAGCCGGCGTACGTCTACCGGGCTCCGCCGTCGCTCGGCGACGGCTGGTCGACCGCGCCCGCGCGGGACGTCGGGCTGGACGAGTCTTCGCTCGCGCGCGTCGTGCAGCGTGAGATCGACGTCGATCCTGCGGCGCGCCGCGCGCCGCTCATGCACTCGCTGCTGATCGCGCACCACGGCAAGCTCGTTCTCGAAGAATACTTCTTCGGGTTCGACCGCGAGCGCTTGCACGACATCCGGTCGGCCGGAAAGACGTTCGGCTCCGTGATGCTGGGTGCCGCGATGATGCAGCGCGCCCGGATCGCGCCCGAGTCGCATGCGTACGAGCTGTTGCAGGCGATGGGCCCGTTCGCCAACCCCGATCCGCGGAAGGCGCGGATCACGCTCGCGCACCTCATGACCCATACGTCCGGGCTCGCCTGCGACGACAACGACGACGCGTCGCCGGGGAACGAGGACACGATGCAGGCGCAGCACGCCCAGCCCAACTGGTGGAAGTACGCGCTCGACCTGCCGATGGCACGCGACCCCGGCACGCGGTACGCGTACTGCTCCGCGAACGACAACCTGCTCGGTGCGGCACTGACGACCGCGACGCGAACCTCGTTGCCGGAGCTGTTCGACCGGACGATCGCGCGGCCGCTGCAGTTCGGTCCGTACGCATGGAACCTGATGCCGACCGGCGAGGGCTATCTCGGCGGCGGCGCGTTCTTGCGCCCGCGCGACTTGCTCAAGCTCGGCCAGGCCTATCTCGACGGAGGTGTCTGGAACGGCCGCCGGATCGTCGACCGCGCCTGGGTCGGCCGCTCGACCTCGCCGCAGATCGCGATCTCGCCCGCGACGACGGGGCTCGACGAGAAGGCGTTCGCG
>DASWSC010000294.1:0-10991 GCA_036402855.1 Candidatus Elarobacter sp.
GGCGGCCGCGATCGCGAAGCAGCGCACGAGCACCGAAGGGCAGGAAGGCTTGCGCGCGTTCCTCGAGCGGCGCGCCGCCGCATGGACGACGCCGTGATCCGGCGGCTGCTGATCGCGAACCGCGGCGAGATCGCGATCCGCATCGCGCGCGGTGCGCGCGAGCTGGGGATCGTTCCGGTCGGCGTCTACTCCGACGCGGATGAGGACGCGCTCTTTCGCGAAGCGATGGATGCTTCGCTGCGGCTCGGCCCCGGGCCGGCGTCGGAGTCGTACCTCGACGGCGAGAAGATTGTCGCCGCCGCGAAGTCGCTCGGCGCCGACGCGATCCACCCCGGCTACGGCTTCCTCAGCGAGCGCGCGTCGTTCGCGCGGCTGGTCATCGAGAGCGGACTGGTCTTCGTCGGCCCGCCGCCCGACGCGATCGCGGCGATGGGCTCGAAGATCGATGCGAAGCGACGCGTCCGGGAAGCCGGCGTCCCGGTCGTTCCCGGCTATGACGGCGACGATCAGAGCGAGCCGCGGCTGCGCGAAGAAGCGGGGCGGATCGGGACGCCGCTGCTGATCAAGGCCAGCGCCGGCGGGGGCGGGCGCGGGATGCGCGTCGTCGACGACCTCGCGCGTTTCGGCGAAGCGCTCGCGAGCGCGCGCCGCGAAGCGCAAGCGGCGTTCGGCGACGACGCCGTGCTGCTCGAACGGTATCTGCGCCGGCCGCGGCACATCGAGTTCCAGATCCTCGCCGACGCGCACGGCACGACGGTCCATCTCGGTGAGCGCGAGTGCTCGATCCAGCGGCGTCATCAGAAGGTGATCGAGGAGGCGCCGAGCGTCGCCCTCGATCCGGCGCTGCGCGCGCGGATGGGCGAGGCGGCGGTCAACGCCGCGCGCAGCGTCGGCTACACGAACGCCGGGACGGCGGAGTTCATGCTCGACGAGGACGGCCGCTTCTACTTCCTCGAGATGAACGCGCGGCTGCAGGTCGAGCACCCCGTCACGGAGCTGGTCTACGACGTCGATCTCGTGCACGAGCAGCTTCGCGTGGCGAACGGCGAGCGTCTGCGATTCGCGCAGGGCGACCTGGTTCCGCGCGGCTGGGCGATCGAGGCGCGGTTGAACGCCGAGGACCCCGCCCGCGAGTTTCTGCCGCAGTCGGGGCTCATCACCGCCTTCGACGTCCCGCGCGCCCCGGGGGTGCGGCTCGATTCGGGATTCCGCGCGGGCAACACGGTCCCGGTCTACTACGACTCGATGCTCGCCAAGATCATCGTGTGGGGGACCGATCGGGCGACGGCGATCGCGCGCATGGGCGCGACGCTGCGCGAGACGCGGGTCGCCGGCGTCGCGACGAACCTTCCGCTGCTGCGCGCGATCGTCGCAGACGAGACGTACCGGGCCGGCGCGACGACGACCAGCTTCCTCGACGACCGAATGCCATCGATGCGCCTGGGCGAGCCGCACGCCGACGATGCGACGAAGCGCCGCATCGCCGCGGCGCTGCTTGCGCGCGACGACGCGTGGCGGCTCGGCCGCGTCGGCGTTCCGCTCGCCTTCGCGGTGGACGGCGCGGTCGTGCAGGCCGAGGCGACATACGACGGCTCGCGCTGGATGCTCGCGGGCGGGATCGGCGGGACCGTCGAGCCCGATGCGCGCGACGCGACCTACGATGCGGGCGGCGGTTCGGTTCTGGTCGCCGGACGCCCGGTGCGCTGGACGTTCCCCGCACCGCCGAGCGCCGATGCCGAGCACGCCGCGCATGCCGCGTCGTCGGGCGAGGTGACGGCGCCGATGCCCGGCAAGATCATCAGCGTGAGCGTCGAGCCCGGTGCGACGGTCGAGGAGCGCGCGCTGCTCGTCGTGCTCGAAGCGATGAAGATGGAACACCGGATCGAAGCGCCGGTCGCCGGGACGGTGAAGGAGGTGCGGGTGCAGCCCGGCGAGCTCGTCACCAGCGGCGCGATCCTGGTGACGATCGGGACGTCGTGAGCGGGTTGGTCTGAGTGCGCGTGATCCTGATCGCCGGCTGGAACGAGCAGGCGAAGCTGATGCGCACGTTCTCGGAAGGCCGCAACGGCAAGGACGGGTTGGCGACGTTCGGGTTGGACTGCACGATCTTCCCCGACGGCAACGAGACGCTGCGCGAGCGCGTCGACCGCTTCGGCGCCTTCCTCGACCGGCTGCACGCCCGCGAGCCGAACGCGTTCCCCGTCGCGACGGTCGGCTACAGCGCCGGCGCGCTGATCAACCGCGGGTTTCTGCGCGCGTACCCGCAGCGTCTCAACGAAATCGCGGCGACCGTGCAGATCGCGGCGCCGAACGCCGGGCTGATCACCAACTACGCGATCGCGACGCTGCGCCTGGCGCGGATGCCGACGCACGTCCTTGCCGACATGGACGTGAAGTCGCCGTTCATGACCTGGCTCAACGGCGTCTCCGGACACTGGGTCCCCGATCCGGACAACGCGAAGAAGGAGCGCTGGAAGCTCGACGGGGAGCCGTGGGTCATGCCCGAGGGCCATCCGTTCCTCCACGTCGTGGGCCGCATGCCGAAGTACCGGCTGCAGAGCGACGGCGTCGTGATGATCGAGTCGGCGACGCTCGACGGCGCGATGCCGGTCTCGACGATCGACTCCGACGAAGCGAATCACCTCAACTTGGGCGCCGCCTCGAACGTGTTCGCGACCGTTTTCCGCCGCTTCAAGCACGACGACGCGGTGTGGCCGCGGGTCGTCGATCTGATCGCGCGATTCCTCCGAAAGGAACCTCTGCCGTGACCAACCCGCTCGCATCCGCTCCCAAGCGCGTCACGATCTGCGAGGTCGGGCCGCGCGACGGCCTGCAGAACGAGGCGACGCCCGTCGCGACCGAGGACAAGATCCGCTTCTGCGACCTGCTCTCGGACGCCGGTGTCCCGATCCTGGAAGCGACCTCGTTCGTCAGCCCCAAGGCGGTCCCGCAGATGGCGGATGCGGGTGAGGTGTTCCGGCGTATCCGGAAGGACGAGGGACGGACGTACCTGGTCCTCGTGCCGAACGAGCGCGGCCTCGATCGCGCGATCGACGCCGGCGTGCGCGCGATCGCGGTCTTCACCGCCGCATCGGAAGCGTTCGCGAAGGCCAACATCCGCATGACGATCGACGAGTCGGTTGCGACGTTCACCAGCGTCGTGAAGCGCGCGAAGGCCGAGGGGATGTGGGTTCGCGCGGCGGTCTCCACGGCGTTCGGCTGCCCGTTCCAAGGCGAGGTGAGCGCGGCCGAGGTGCGCAGCGTCTGCGACAAGCTGCTGGCGCTGGGCGTCGACGAGCTGAGCGTCGCCGACACGATCGGCGTCGGAACGCCGAACCAGGTGTTCGACGTGGTCGACGCGCTGCGCGACGTCGTGCCGCCGGAGAAGCTCGGCCTGCACTTCCACGACACGCGCGGCACAGCGCTCGCGAACACGCTCGCCGCGCTCGCCTGCGGCGTTCGTATCTTCGACACGTCGGCGGGCGGCCTCGGCGGCTGCCCGTTCGCCCCCGGCGCGACGGGCAACTGCGCGACCGAAGACCTCGTCTACATGCTGCACGGCATGGGAATCGAGACCGGGATCGACCTCGCGAAGCTCCGCACCGCCTCGCGCTTCATCGCCGGCAAGCTCGGCCGAGGCCACGCCTCCCGCGCCTACACCGCCCTCGAAGCTGCAGAAGCCCGCGCCGCCCGCCTCGCCGCAGTGTGACGCCGCTCGTACCCTTGTCGAAGTCCGCGCTCGACCGGCTCGGATCGCGGCTTCGGAATAGTGCCGTGCCGGATCCCGAAGACCTGATGCTTCTCGATCAGTATCGCGAACCGTTCATCGGCGGAATCGCGGAGGGGGAATCCCTCGGACGAAGCGGTAGCCCAGGTCAGAAACTTCTTCACCAGCTTGCCGGAGATCGTAGAGATCCTGAAGGTCGAATGATAGACGTCGTCGTTGTGTATGATCGTGAGAGTGCCCGGGTCCTTGCGAGCTATGAGTTTTTGGATGAGCCTCAAACGGCGTTTGCGAAGCGCTTTGCCGAAGAGCTCGAGTATCGGGACCGCAGCGATGTCGAAGTCGTTCTCGTAAGTGGCGCCAGCATGGACAACCTCAAGAAGTCACATGCGCGTTACTTTGATCCATCCACGATCACAGCGGGAACACTGAAAGCGCTAGCCGACGATTTCACGAAGAAGCTCGCCTCGTAGGTTGCTCGCACCGGACGCGGAGGGCCGATGACGCTGCGTAGGAGTCCAGAATGCGAATAGCAATTCGCGCGGGGACGCTGTACGATGGTACGGCGGTTGTCCCGCGCGAAAAAGTGGCGATCGTCCTCGCTGACGGGCGAATCGAAACCATATCAGACGCGGCTGATATTGACGCCGAACGCGTTTTCGAGGCCGCCGCGGTGGTTCCGGGGCTGATCAACTGTCACGTTCATCTGGACATGAGCGGGGAGCCTGATTCGTCGACGTTCTTTCTGATTCGGACGTCGGCGGAACGGACGCTCGACGCGGCGCGAAACGCGCGGCTCTCGCTGGAAGCCGGCGTCACGAGCGTGCGCGACCTCGGTGCGGAGTCCACCAACGCGATCGTGCTGAGAGATGCGATCGCGCGGGGCGAGCATGTCGGACCGGCGATCATTCCGGCGGGTCGGGCGCTGTGCATGACGGGCGGGCACGGCTGGTTCCTCAACAGCCGCGAGACGGACGGACCGTGGGATGCGCGCAAGGCGGTTCGCGAGCAGCGGAAGGCCGGCGCTTCGTGCATCAAGCTGATCGCCACCGGCGGCGTGCTGACGAAGGGCGCCGTTCCCGGACAGGACCAGCTTACCGAGGAAGAGATGCGAGCGGCGGTGACCGAGGCGCACACGCACGAGATGCGCGTCGCGGCGCACGCCATCGGCACCAGCGGGATCAAGAACGCGCTGCGCGCTGGCGTCGACTCGATCGAGCACGGGCATCTCCTCGACGACGAGGCGATCGAGCTGTTCAAACAGCGCGGCGCGTACCTCGTTCCGACCCTGGCCGCAGTCTGGCGCATCTACGAGAACATCCACGGCGGCGCGCAGCCCGACTACGTCGTGCGCAAGGCGAGCGAGATCTACCAGAAGGCCGGCGACAACATTCGCAAGGCGTACCGCGCAGGCGTCAAGATCGCGGGCGGCTCCGACGCGGGCACGCCGTACAACCGCCACGAAGACTACGCGTACGAGGTCGAGCTGATGTCGACGGCGCTCGGGATGACGTCACAGCAGGCGATCACCGCGGCGACTGCGACGGCGGCGGAGCTGCTCGGCGTCGAGGCGGGCATCCTGAGCCCAGGTCGTCCCGCCGATCTGCTGCTGCTCGACCGCGATCCCGGCGCGGACGTCCGGGCGCTGCGCGACCCGCGCGTCGTCATCAAGGCCGGCTCGGTCGCGCACGAACGGGGGTGACGACCGACCTCCGCGGTCTGAAAGTCGCGGTCCTCGGCGCGATCTCGTGGCGAACGCCGCCGCCGGGCTACGGTCCGTGGGAGCAGGTCGCCTACAACATCGCTCGCGGGCTCGTGGCGCGCGGGGTCGACGTCACGCTGTTCGCAACGGCGAACTCGACGAGCCCGGGGAAGCTCGCGGCCGTCGTTCCGGTCGGCTTGAACGAGGACCCCGCGCTGAACGGCGAGATCATGACCGAGCTGCACGTGGCATCGTGCTTCGCGCGCGCGAACGAGTTCGACCTGATCCACAACAACCTCGACTGGAAGCCGCTGCTCTACGCGCTCGCTACGCCGTCGCCGCCGATGGTCACGACGGTGCACGGGTTTTCGTCGCCGCAGATCCTCGGCGCGTACTACGCCGGCGCCTCACGGTCGTTCTACTGCTCGATCAGCGACGCCGACCGCGATCCCGGGCTCGCGTACCTCGCAACGACGTACAACGGCATCGATCCGGCCGAGTGGACGTTCCGTGAATCCCCCGGCGACTATCTGCTCTTCTTCGCGCGCTTCCACCCGGAGAAGGGCGCGCACCTCGCAATCGAGGTCGCCAAACGCGCGGGCGTTCGCTTGAAGATGGCCGGGATTCCGCACGACGACGCGTATTTCCGCGAGCTGGTCGAGCCGCACATCGACGGCGACCGCGTGCAGTTTCTCGGTCACGTCGCCGGCCGAGCGCGCGACGAGCTCGTCGGAAACGCGCTCGCGCTCGTCCACATGACGACGCGTCCCGAGCGCTTCGGGCTGACGCTGGTCGAGGCGATGGCGTGCGGCACGCCGGTGCTCGGGGCGCGGATGGGCTCGATTCCGGAGATCGTCGTCGACCGCCGTACAGGCTTTCTGTGCGACGGCGTCGACGACGCCGCGGCACGTGTCCCTGAACTGGCGTCGCTGTCGCGGCCGGCATGCCGAGCGCATGTCGAGGCGACGTTTTCCATCGAACGGATGATCGACCGGTACGTCGAGGCCTACGCGGAGGCGCTGCGCCGGAAAGCTCCGGCGCCCGCGACCGAGGAGCAGCTCCGATGGCGGCGGCACGACTGGTGGGACCGGCCGATGGCGTTCACCGATCTCCCGCCGCGGCCGTCCGTCGACCTGACCGCGCTCCAGCTTCTAGCGCCGGACCGCGGTTAGAGAACGCGGCCGGGACGGACGAGGAACTGATCCTTTCCGACGTCGGGACAGGTGCCGACCGGGTGCGGATCCTGCGAGGCATCGAGCGCGGAGATCAGCCAGCAATTGCCGAGCAGCGAGCAGTAGCAGATGTGAAAGTCGATGCGCCCGGCGACGGGGATGTAATCCTGCGTCGCCCACGCCGCGTCGATTTGCCACACGCGAACCGTGCTGCTCCCCCGAATCACGGTCCCGGGCGACAGGCTACGGATGTGTGCGGAGACCTTGCCTTTGTGGTGCCCCTTGAACACCACCCGGAACGCCTTCCCGGGGTCGGCGTACGGCTGTCCGTTCACCGTGAGGACCGCCGATCGTACGATCGCCGGTCCCAGGCCGTCGTTGGTGATGTCGAACGCGACGTAGCCCGGATCGTACGTCGTGCCGATCGAGAGATACGGCCAGACTTGGGCGGAGAGCTGCTGCGCCACGACGCGCGATTGCCACCATGAAGCGCCGGTCGCGAGCGAGCTCATCAGCAGCGCGCACACCGCGATGATCAGGTCGATCCGAATCCCGCGCCGCAGCGACTCGCTCTCGCTCGGCTGCATCACCGCAGCGCCGCCGCGCGGTCGTCGATCCAATGGAGCATGTGACGGCCGCGCTCCGCTTTCAGCAGCGCGTCGGCGGTGCTCGGGCCGAGCACGGTGAAGTGGCCCATCTTCCGGCGCAGCGCGGCGTGCGCCTTGCCGTAGACGTGCAGCTTGAGATCGCGCTCGCGGAGCAGCTCGTCGAGGCCGCCGAGCGTGTCGCCCTCGCCCTGACCGAGGATGTTCACCATCACCGCCGGCATGAACTGACGCGGCTCGACGAGCGGGAGCCCGCAGATCGCGCGAACGTGCAGCTCGTACTGACTCACTTGCGTCGCGTCGAGCGAGTAGTGCCCGCTGTTGTGGACGCGCGGCGCGATCTCGTTCACGAGCAGGTCGCCGCCGGCTTGGAAGAACTCGACGCAGAACGTTCCGACGATCGTCAGCCGCTCCGCGATCGTCGTCGCATAGCGGCGCGCGCGCTCGGCGACCTCGGCCGGCACGCGGCCCGGGACGATCGTCGTGGCGAGAACGCCGTGATCGTGCTGGTTCTCCGAAACCGGGAAGGCGACGATCTCACCGTGCGCGTTGCGTGCCGCGATGATCGACAGCTCGCGCTCGAACGGAATCATCCGCTCCCAGATCAGCGCGCGGCCCTTCGCCTCGCGCCATGCGGCGCCGGCCTCGGCGCGCGTGCGCACGACCCACTGCCCCTTGCCGTCGTATCCGCCCATCGTCGTCTTCAGCACCGCGGGATACCCCACCGCGCGTTCGCCCGCGGCGAGGTCGGCTTCGTTGCGGACGGGGACGAAGTCGGCGGTCGGGATACCGCAGTCGCGCACGAACGTCTTCTCGAGGATGCGCTCCTGGGTGATGCGGAGCGCCGCCGAGCCCGGGTGCACGATGCGCCGGTCGGATTCGAGCGCGAGCACCGACTCGAGCGGGATGTTTTCGAACTCGTACGTCACCACGTCGGTGCGCGCGCCGAGCTCGCCGATCGCGCGCAGGTCGTCGTACGCGGCGACGATCTGCTCGTCGGCGACCTGGCCGCACGGCGAGTCGGGGAGCGGTTCGAGCGTCACGACGCGGAAGCCCATCCGCTTCGCCTCGAGCGTCAGCATGCGCCCGAGCTGACCGCCGCCGAGGATCCCGATCGTGCGGATCACGGCTGGGCCGACTCCACGTCCGCCGCGATGCGCGCGACGCGCTCGTCGAGCCTCCGCGCGAGCGCCTCGTCGTGCAGCGCGAGGATTCGCGCGGCGAACAGGGCGGCATTGACGGCGCCGCCGATCGCCATCGTCGCCACCGGGACGCCGGCCGGCATCTGTGCGATCGAGAGGAGCGAGTCCCAGCCGCTGAGCGCCTTCGACTGGACCGGCACGCCGATGACCGGGAGGTTCGTCTTCGTCGCGACCATGCCCGGCAAGTGGGCCGCGCCGCCGGCGCCGGCGATGATCACGTCGATTCCGCGTCCCTTCGCCTCGCTCGCGTACCGGAACATCAGATCGGGCGTGCGGTGTGCCGAGACGACGCGCACTTCGCACGGCACGCCGAGCTCCTGGAGCGTCGCCTCGGCGGCGCGCATCGTCTCCAAGTCGGACGTCGAGCCCATGATGATCCCGACCCGCGGCGCAGCGCTCATCGAGCGGGGCGTTCGGGCCGCTCGCGGACCCGCCCTCGCTCGGCAGGGCCCGCGGCGCCTCGGGGGTACCTCGCAGCGTGCGCTTCTCGGTCGGGATCAACTACTGGCCGCGCCGCAGCGCGATGGCGATGTGGCGGCGTTTCGATCCCGGCGAGGTGCGCGAAGACTTCGCGCGGATCGCGGAGCTCGGCCTCGACGCCGTGCGCTTCTTCCTGCGCTGGGACGACTTCCAGCCGAGCCCGGACACGATCGACGCAACGATGCTCGCACGGCTCGAGACGGTCGCGAACATCGCCGCCGAGGCGGGCTTGCAGACGATGCCGACGCTGTTCACGGGGCACATGAGCGGCGTCAACTGGCTGCCGTCGTGGACGCTCGACCGCTCGACTCCGCACGGCCGGTTCCGGACGATCTCCGAGGCCGGCGAATCGCCGTACGGGATCGGCGATTTCTACACCGGTCCGCTGCTCGACGCGCAACTGCTCTTCGCGCGCGCCGCCGGCGAGCGGCTGCGGCACCATCCGGCCGTCCTGGCGTGGGACCTCGGCAACGAGTTCAGCAATCTGCGCGAGCCGAAGACCGAGCGCGACGCGGCCGGCTGGAGCCGTCGCCTCACGGACGCGCTGCAGGACGCATCCGGGATCACCGTCACCGCGGGGACGCACGGCGAGGATCTCACCCGCGACCGCGAGCTGCGTCTCTCGTCGCTGTGCGGCCCATTCGCGTTCGCGACGATGCACGGCTACCCGGTGTACAGCGGGTTCTCGCGCAGCCGCCTCGATCCGGAAGTCGTCCCGTTCTTGGCGTTTCTCGCTTCGGCGTTCTCGCACAAGCCGCTGCTCTTCAGCGAGCTGGGAAACCCGACGTGCCCGCCGGGGAAGCTCTCCCCGTACGAGCGCGTCGCGCTCCCCGACGAGAAGCCGAACCCGACCGTTTCGCCGGACGACCCGGTCGTCGCGCCGTACGCGTGTCTCGACGAGGACGAGATGGCCGGCTACTGCACGAGCGTCCTGACGCGCTTGCACGCCGACGGGCGGCTCGGCGCGTACTGGTGGTGCTGGGCCGACTACGCCGCGGAGCTGCGCGGCGAACCGCCGTTCGACCGTGCGCCGCACGAGCGTTCCTTCGGCATCGTCCGCGACGACGGCAGCGAAAAGGCCGTCGCCGCGGCGCTGTCGGCGTTCGCGCGCGAACGCCGCTCGGTCGTCGAGCCGCGCGACATGCCGATGATCACCGAGGTCTACTACTACCGGACGCTTCCGCGCAGCACGAAGACGCTCTACGACGCGTTCCTCGGCGCCGTCGAGGAACGCCGCGCCGGTGCGCGGTAAGCGGGAACGATGCGCGAGAACACGCTGAAGCGGCGGCTGGCCGCGGGCGAGACGGTCCTCGGATCGTGGCTGTCGCTCCCCGACGCGGTCGCGGCCGAGGCGATGGCGCAGCTCGGCTGGGACTGGCTGCTGGTCGACATGGAACACGGTCCGGCGGCGCTGCCCGAGGCCGCCGCGATGCTGACCGCGCTGCGCACGACCGAGGTGACGGCGATCGTGCGCCCGGCCTGGAACGCGTCGGTCGCGATCCAGCCGGCGCTCGATCTCGGCTTCGCCGGGATGGTGGTCCCCGTCGTGAACTCGGCGGCCGACGCTCGCATGGTGGTGAGCGATGCGCGCTTTCCGCCGCTCGGCGAGCGCAGCCGCGGGGGCGTGCGGATGAATCTCGCGTTCCGCACCGACGCGATGACGTATTTCGAGCGCGCGAACGACGAGATTCTCGTCCTGGTGCAGATCGAGACGCAGACCGCGGTCGGCAACGTCGACGAGATCCTTGCGGTCGAGGGGATCGACGGCGTGTTCGTCGGCCCGAACGATCTCGCCGCATCGGTCGGGAAGCGCTGGCCCGATGCGTGGAACGGCGACGACCAGTACATGGCGATGATCCGCCGCGTCGCCGACGCGACGCGCGGCGCAGGCAAGGCGGCGGGCTTTCTCGCGCGCGATCCGGCGATGGCGCAGCAGGTCGCCGCGCTCGGTTACCGCTTCATCGGGATCTCCGGCGACGTGAACTTCATGACCGCCGCGGCGAAGCGCGCGCTGGACGACGCGCGCGCCGCGATCGCGCGATGAGCGTCCTCCTCGTCACCGGCGCCTCGAGCGGGATCGGCCGCGCGCTCGCGCTCCGTGCCGCG
>DASWSC010000295.1:0-5113 GCA_036402855.1 Candidatus Elarobacter sp.
ATCCGGTCCAGGAGCGGGCCCGATAGCTTCGCCAGGTACTTCTCCACCGCGGTATCGTCACAGCGGCAATCCGAGGCCTTGTCGCCGCGAAAGCCGCACGGGCACGGGTTCATCGACGCGACCAGCGAGAACCGCGCCGGAAACGTGAGCGTCCCCGCGGCGCGCGCAATGGTCACCGCGCCGTCTTCGAGCGGCTGCCGGAGCACCTCGAGCGTCGAGCGCGGGAATTCCGCGAGCTCGTCGAGGTATAGCACGCCGTGCTGGGCGAGCGAGATCTCGCCGGGGCGCGGGTTCGTCCCTCCGCCGACGAGCGAGACTCTGCTCGCGGTGTGGTGCGGCGCGCGAAACGGCCGGGTCGCGCTGACGCGCGGGCGCGGGCCGAGCAACCCCGCGATGCTGTAGACCTTGGTGACGTCGAGCGCCTCGGCCGTCGTCATCGCGGGCAGAATCGACGGCAGGCGGCGCGCGAGCATCGTTTTGCCGCAGCCTGGCGGGCCGACGAGCACGGCGTTATGTCCGCCCGCCGCCGCGATCTCCAGCGCGCGCTTCGCGAGCGTCTGTCCCTTTACGTCGGCGAAATCGCCGGAGGCGGCGCGCTCGCCGCGATCGAGCACCGTGCTTCCGCGCCGGCGGAACTTCACGCCGTATCCCAGCAGCACGGAGATCGCGTCGGAGAGCGACGGTACGGCGTAGACGTCGATCCCGTCGACCAATGCTGCCTCCGCGGCGTTCGGCTCGGGGACGATGATGCTCTCGAAACCGGCGCGCTTCGCCGCGAGCGCCATCGCGAGCACACCCGGGACGGCGCGCAGGCTGCCGTCGAGCGCGAGCTCGCCGCACGCGATGAAGTCGCGCAGCGCCCCGGCGTCGAGCTGCTCGTCGGTCGCGAGCAGCGCGAGCGCGATCGCGAGATCGAACGCGACGCCGCTCTTGCGGAGGTCCGCCGGCGCCAAGTTCACCAACAGCCGTCCGGGCGGGTAGCCGAACCCGGAGTTCACGATCGCCGAGCGGATCCGCTCGCGCGACTCGTTGAGCGCGCGGTCGGGGAGCCCGACGATCGCGAAGTGCGGGACCCCGGCCGCGGAGTCGGTCTCGACGCGCACCACGTACGCGTCGATCCCGGCGATCGCCGCGGAGAAGGCGAGAGCGAGCATGCACGGGTCCATCCCGCCCGCTGGGCGCCCGGCTAGGCCAGGCTCGCGTAAAGAGTGCACGGGGACGGGGGAGTCGGGCCGGCCGCTGCCGCAGATACGGCGCGCAGGCCTGCTGCGCTCCGTCGCCCGCCGTTACGAGACGGGCGCGTTTTGGCGCGCGAACTGGTCTCCACACGGTGCACAGGTGTGACGCGCGCTACTGTGGATAAGGCGCGATCCGTGCTCGATTTGCGCTCGTATTGGGACTTCCGGCCTCCTCTTCGGGTGCTTCCGAACCGCGCGAAAGTGTGTCGCTGCCTGCAGATTTCTGCTGCTTGGTGTACCAACCAACACGTGGGCAAGCGGGCGTCCGGGAGCCGTGCACCGCAGTTGAGAACTGCTTTCAACTAAGGGCCGCTTTCGAGGCCCGGTCGCGCTCGCAGGGGACCTTGGACGCGGGCCGCAATCCGGTCGGCGGTATGAAAACGCCCTTCGTTCTCGCATGCGCGCTCGCGCTCGCCTTGACCGCGTGCACCAAAGGCTCGGACACGACGACGACCTCGTCGACGACGTCGACCGCGACCGGGGCCAGCCCGTCGGCGACCACCGCGGCGCAGACCACGGGCGGCGGCAAGACGATCGGCGTCTCGATCCAGAACCGCGAGGCCCAGTTCTACCAGGACATGGAGCGCGGGATGAAAGACGAAGCGGCCAAGTACGGCTACACCGTCACGGTCGTCGACGCGTCGCGCGACAACGCGAAGCAGCAGAGCCAAGTCGAGGACTTCATCTCGCAGAAGGTCGCGGCGATCGTCCTGACCCCGTACGACTCGCACGCGATCGGCAGCGCGATCGTCGAAGCAAATAAGGCCGGGATCCCGGTCTTCACCGCCGACATCGCGAACGCGTCGAAGGACGGCAAGGTCGTCTCGCACATCGCGAGCGACAACATCCAGGGCGGCGCCCAGGCCGGCCGGCTGATGTGCGACGCGCTCCCCGGTCACGTCGGCACGATCGCCATCATCGACGAGCCCGAAGTGACGTCGGTACAGGACCGCGTCAAAGGCTTCAAGCAGGCGATCGCCGCGAACTGCTCCGGCGTCACGATCGTCGCCGACATCGACGGCGGCGGCGAGCGCGCGAAGGCCTCCTCGTCGATGGAAGACATCCTGCAGTCGCACAAGGACCTCAAGGGCGTCTTCGGGATCAACGACGACTCCGCGCTGGGCGCCGCCAAGGCGATCCAGGCGGCGGGGAAGCAGGGACAGATCGCGGTCGTCGGGTACGACGCGCAGCCCGAGGCGCGCAGCGCGATCGGCAGCGGGATGATGTACGGCGACGCGATCCAGCACCCCGACCAGATCGGGGCGAAGACGATCGCCGCGATCCATGACTACTTCAACGGCAAGACGCCGCCGGCGAAGATCGCCGTCGACGTCGGCACGTTCACCAAGGCCGACGCCGGCAAGTAGCTTCGTCGTGACCGCTGCGGCGCACGACGCGCCGTTGCTGCGGATGACGGGGATCGTGAAGACGTTCCCCGGCGTTCGCGCGCTCGACGGTGTCTCGTTCGAGGTCGCGTCCGGTGAAGTGCACGCGCTGGTCGGCGAGAACGGCGCCGGGAAGTCGACGCTGATGAAGATCCTGGCGGGCGCGCAGCCCGCCGATTCCGGCACGATCGAGGTCGACGGCAAGACCGTCGTCATCGACGGTCCCCGGGCGGCGGAGCGCCTCGGGATCGGGATGATCTACCAAGAGTTCAACCTCGTCCCCGACCTCGGCGTCATCGAGAACATCGTGCTCGGCGTCGAGCCGCGACGCGGTCTCTTCCTCGACCGCCCCGCCGCCGCACGCGAAGCCGCGCGGGTGCTGGGCGAGCTCGGGATCGTGCTCCCGCTCGAGCGGCCGGCCCGCCGTCTCTCGGTCGCGGAGCAGCAGCTCACCGAGATCGCGAAGTGCCTCGTGCGGCACGCGCGGCTGATCGTCATGGACGAGCCGACCGCGGCGCTCACCGGGCGCGAGATCGACGCGCTTTTCACGCTGATCCGCAAGCTCAAGACGCAGGGCGTCGCGTTCGTGTACATCTCGCACCGGCTCGAGGAGCTCCCGCAGATCGCCGACCGCATCACCGTCCTGCGTGACGGAAACGCCGTCGAGACGCGCGCGGCTTCCGCGATGCCGCAAGACGACCTCATCCGGCTCATGGTCGGGCGTCCGCTCGAAACGCACTTCCCCGATCTCCCGCCGGTCGCGGCCGACGCCGAGCCCGTCCTCGAGGTGCGCGACATCAGCGCGGCGAGCGGTGTGAAGGTGAACGACGTGAGCTTCATCGTCCGCCGCGGCGAGATCGTCGGGCTCGCCGGTCTGGTCGGCGCGGGGCGTACGGAGATCGTCCGCGCGATCGCCGGCGCCGACGTGCCGCTGCACGGTGAGATCCGCGTCGGCGGCGCGCGCGTCGTGGTCCGGTCGCCGCGCTCCGCGATCCGCGCCGGGATCGCGCTGATCCCCGAAGACCGCAAGTCGCAAGGGCTCGTCCTCGGGATGTCGGTGCGCGAGAACACGACGCTCGCGCACCTGCGCCGGTTCGTGCGCGGCCTCTTCGTCGACAAGCGTGCCGAAGCGAAGGTGACCAGCGAGGAGATCGCCGAGCTGCGCATCCGCACGCCCTCGGGCGAGCAGCTCGTGCGCAATCTCTCCGGCGGAAACCAGCAGAAGGTCGTGCTGGCGAAGTGGCTGATCGGCCACGCCAACCTGTTCCTGTTCGACGAGCCGACGCGCGGGATCGACGTCGGCGCGAAGGCCGAGATCTACACGCTGATGGTCGAGCTGCTGAACCGCGGCGCCGCGATCGTCATGGTGTCGAGCGAGCTCCCCGAAGTGCTCGGGATGTCGCATCGCGTGCTGGTCGTGCGGGGCGGCCGCATCTGCGCCGAGTTCCCGCGCGCCGAGGCGACGCCGGACAAGGTCATCGCGGTCGCCGCGGGAGCCGCCGCCTGATGCGCGACCCGGCGACCGGACGCGCCGACGTCGCGGCGGTCATGGAAGAACGCACCGCCGATGCGGGGGCGAAGAAGCGGCGGACCGCAACCGTGCGCGCCGTCGTGCTGGCGGCCGTCTTCGTGGCGATCGTCTTCGCGGTCAACCTGCTCGCGCACGGCAACTTCCTCGCACCCGGCAACCTCACCAACGTGCTGCGCCAGATCAGCGTCAACGCGATGATGGCGGTCGGGCAGACGTTCGTGATCATCACCGCGGGGATCGATCTCTCCGTCGGCTCGCTGGTGGCGCTCAGCAGCGTCGTGACCGCGATCGTCTCGAACGCGCTGCCGTTCGGCGGCCCGCTGAACTTCATCGTGACGCTGCTCGCCGGGCTCGCGGTCGGCTGCGCGGCCGGCTACGTGAACGCGGTTCCGGTGGTCCGGCTGAACCTGCCGCCGTTCATCACGACGCTCGCGATGATGCAGATGGCGCGCGGCATCGCGTTCGAGCTGGCGCACGGCCAGCCGATCCCGCTCACGCAGAGCGGTGCGGTGCAGTGGCTCGGCACCGGCTATCTGTTCCCCGGGATCTTCGGGTTGCCGGGGATCCCGTACCAGGTGATCTTGATGGCGCTGGTCGTCGTCGTGTTCGCGATCGTCCTCGGCCGCACGCCGTTCGGGCGCTACGTCCTCGCGCTCGGCGGCAACGAGGAAGCGGCCCGCCTCGCCGGGATCGACACGGGGCGGATGAAGACGCTCGTCTACGTGATCTCCGGCGGCTGCGCCGCACTCGCCGGCCTCGTCCTTACCTCGCGGTTCAGCTCCGGCGCGCCGCAGAACGGGACCGGCTACGAGCTGCAGGCGATCGCCGCGGTCGTCGTCGGCGGCACGTCGCTCATGGGCGGCCGCGGGACGATCATCGGGACGTTCTTCGGCGCGCTGCTGATCGGCGTGCTCTACAACGTGATGAACCTGCTGAACGTCGAGTCGTACACGCTGCTC
>DASWSC010000296.1:0-4383 GCA_036402855.1 Candidatus Elarobacter sp.
GTCGCGAGCGTCGTCTACGCGTTCAAAGTCTGGCAGGGTGACGACGTCGACGTCCCGCTCGTGAGCGATTGGGTCGACGCACGGCTCCCCGCCGGATCGCCGCAGTCGCCGGCGTAGGCGCGGGCTAGGCGGTCACCTTGCCCGCCGAAACCCACGCCTCGACGGCGTCCGGCTCGCGCGGGATCGCCGCCGACAGGTTGTCGCAGCCGGCCCTCGTGATCAGCACGTCGTCCTCGATGCGCACGCCGATCCCGCGGTAGCGGGCCGGAACGGTCAGATCGTCGAGCTGGAAGTAGAGTCCCGGCTCGACGGTCAGCACCATCCCCGCCTGCAGCTTCCCGAACTTGTACGTCTCGGCGCGCGCCGCCGCGCAGTCGTGCACGTCCAAGCCCAGCATGTGGCTGACGTTGTGCAGCGAGTAGCGCCGGTAGAACTGGTTCTCTTCGCGCAGCGCTTCCTCGGCCGACGCGATGATCCCGAGCCGTTCGAGACCTTGGGCGAGCACCTTCATCGCGGCGCGGTGGGGCGCCGTGAAGTCGTTCCCCGGCTTGCACTCCGCGAGCGCCGCTTCTTGCGATGCGAAGACCAAGTCGTAGATCTCGCGCTGCTCGCGCGTGAAGCGGCCCGAGATCGGCAGCGTCCGCGTGACGTCGGCGGTGTAGAGCGTCTCCGCTTCGACGCCGGCGTCGAGCAGCAGCAGCTCGTCGTCGCCGATGCGCCGGTCGTTGCGCGTCCAGTGGAGCGTGCACGCATTCGGGCCGGTCGCCGCGATCGTGCCGTAGCCGACGTCCTGGCCGTCGACGCGGGCGCGCAGGTTGAACGTCCCTTCGATGGTGCGCTCGGTCTCCGCGTCCGCGAGGACGCGCACGACGTCCTCGAACGCCCGGTGCGTCGCCTCGATCGCGCGGCGCAGCTCGCGCACCTCGAAGTCGTCCTTGATCAGCCGCATCTCGGAGAGAAACGTCGCGAAGGCGCCGTCGCGCTCGGCCTGCGCGGCGAGCGCGGCATCGAGCTGCGGATCGATCCCGCGCAGGACGCGGTAGCCTCCGCGCGCGACCGCCGCCTCGAGATCGCCGCTCAGCGCGGAGAGCGGCTTCGTCTCGACGCCGTAGCGCTGCGCCGTCTGCGGCAGCCCGAGCCGCGGACCCACCCACAGCTCGCCCTTCACGCGGTCGGTGAAGAATGTCGTGTCGGTCTTGCCGGGGTTCGGCTCGCAGTAGAGCGTCGCCGCGTGCCCTTCGCCCTGCGGCGAGAGCACGAGAACGTTGTCCGCTTCCGTGTTGCCGGTCAAGTAATAGAAGTCGGTCCCAGGCCGGAAGCGGTACGCCGTGTCGTTCGAGCGGATCTTCTCGTGGCCGGTCGGAACGATCAGCGTCTCACCGCGGAATGCGTTCGAGACGGCCCCCCGCCGCGCGGCGAAGCGCTCGATCCCGTCGACCGGGCTCGCCGGCGTCCCGGGCGGGGTCGCCCAGCCGCTCATCATGAAGCGCATGAGGTTTTCGGGGGTGGTGCTGTCGTGCGAGGCGGTCGCGGGCTGATCGCTCATGGCCGTTTCGTTCGAGCCGCGCGGGGAGCGCGCCTCGCCGGGTACTGCCCGCGTTACGACGCGCGAACTTCCCGCGCGTAGCGCTCGAGGAACGTGCGTGCCGCCGCCTCGTGGTCGACGACGGGTGCCGGATACGAACGCTCGCCGAACAACGCGAGCTGGAGCTGACGCTCGTGCCGCCCGACGACCGGATCGAGGATTGCGGAATCCGGAAGCCCGGCCAGCTCCGGGATCCAGCGGCGCACGTACGCCGCGGCCGGATCGAAGCGGCGCGCCTGCTTGAGCGGGTTGTAGATGCGCGGGTACGCGGCCAGATCGGCGCCGACGCCGGCGATCCACTGCCAGTTTCCCGCCGCGAGCGCGGGATCGTCCTCGGTGAGGTAGTGATCCCACTCGTCGCGGCCCACCCGCCAGTCGACGCCGAGGTCGAAGCACAGGAACGACGCCGCGATCGCGCGGACGCGCGGGTGCATCCAGCCGGTTGCGCGCAGCTCGCGAATCCCCGCGTCGACCAGCGGATAGCCGGTGCGGCCGGAGCGCCACGCGTCGAGGTGCCGGTGCGAGCGCGCGAACGCGAAGCCGCGCATCTTCTCTTGCAGCGGCTCCTCGGCGAGCGACTCGTTGTACCACGCGAGTTGCAGGAAGAAGTCGCGCTGCGCGAGCGAGCGCAGGTAGAGGCTCAGCGACGTCTTCTCTTCGACCAGGAGAAACGGGTCGGCGCTGCGCGCGCACGTCGCGCGGACGACTTCCCGCGCGGCGATCGTCCCGAAGGTGAGGGCGGCGGCGAGCCGCGACGTCTCGCCGCCTGCCGGAACGTTTCGCGCGATCCCGTACTGCAGCGCCGGGCCGGCGAGAAACGCGGTCAGCCGCGCGCGCGCCGCGTCCTCTCCGACCGGCTCGCTGACGTGCGCCTGCGAGCCGAACTCCTCCGGGACGGGGAGCGGCTCGCTCGCGATGTCGACGGCGGCGAACGTCGCCGTCCCGGCGTCGGGCGTCGGGATCAGCGTGCGCCACTGCGCGTGGTACGGCACGAAGGCGCGGTAGCCGTCGCCGCGCGTGCGGCCGGCCGCCGAGTCTTCCGGCGGAACGGCGGGTGCGTCGTGGACCGGGAGCGCGCGGAGCCCCGCTTCCTCGAGCGCCGACTGCAGGTCGCGGTCCCGCCGGATCGTCTTCGCGTCGTAGCCGCTGCTCCAGCCGACGATCCCCGCGCCGGCGGCGCGGGCGAGCGCGCGCAGCGCCGGCCCGGGGTTCCCCCGGCGCACGATCAGCCGCGCCCCGCGCGCCTGCAGCGAGCCGTCGAGCGCGGCGACGGCGGCGCAGTAATACGCGGCGCGGCGCGGCGAGCGGCGGAGGCGGGCGGCGCAGACGGGGTCGATCACATGGACGGCGACGACCTCGCCGTGGCGGGCCGCGGCCGCGAGCCCGGCGTGATCGCTCAGGCGAAGATCCCTCGAGAACGCGAAAACCGCCCGGGCCACGACCCGGGCGGCGTTCACGGTGGTACTACCCCGGTCCTAGAGGGTCTCGACGTAGGCCGCGACGTCGTCGACGTCTTTCTGGCTCAGCGGCGAGGGATAGAGCTTCGGCATCGGCGGCTGCGGGTTCTTGATCCACGCGACCGCGGCCGCATGGTCCTTGCGGCTCTTCTCGTTCTTGAGCGAGGGCCCGACGCCGCCTTCGGTTCCGACCGCCCCGTGGCAGCTCGCGCAGTTTGCGCCGAAGATCGTCTTCCCGTGCGCAGCGTCGCCGGGCGCTGCGGCGGTCGACGTCATCGCCGACGATCCGGTGGTGGCGCTCGTCTCGGGTGCCGTGCTGGCGCTCGTCGAGGTGGTCGTCGTCGAGCTGGTCGAGGACTGATCGGTGCCTTTCGTGCACCCGGCCGCGAGGATGACCGCGATCGCTCCGGCCGCCAAGAGCCCTACCGCCTTCGACTGCATCGATCTCCCTTTCACGCGGGGGACGGGTACCCGCTTTACCTTTCCTTCACTCTTCGACGGGAGTTCGACCTCCTCTGTTCGTACAGGCACGGCGTGAGCCGCGTGTTCATCCGCTACGCGTTACCGCGCGACGCCGAGCGGCTCGTCGCCGACGCCGTCGTCGGCGGCCCCACGCCGAGCGGCGAGCCGTGGCTCCCGCGCGTCCAGAAATGGCTCGCCGAGCAGCAGGCGGGACGCCGTCTGGTCCTGCTCGCCGAGGACGCGTCCGGGCTGCTCGGCATCGTGCAGCTCGTCTTCCGCTTCCCGCCCGGCTATGCCGACACCGAAGCGGCGAACGGATCCGACGTCGCGATGGTCGAGGCGTTGCGTACGCGCGCCGACGCGCCGCCCGGCGTCGCAACGCAGCTCATCACCGACGTCCAAAACATCGCGCGCAAACGCAACATCAAGACGCTCACGTTCTTGCTCGGGATGAACGACAACCGCGGGATCGCGCAGGCGAAGTCCTGGGGCTTCACCGAGTTCCGCATCATGCCCGAAGCGGGCCGCATGCTCGCGTTCTTCCGAAAGTCGATCGAGTAGTGGTCGACTAAGCCTCTCGAGCAGGTAAGGTCTTAGTACAACGCGCTTCAGAGTCACGCAACGTCCGCCTCATCACTCTACCGATTCCGTCGAAACTGAGCTACAGGCCGACGGCCTGCACCCGAATCGTAGCGGCCACCTTCATATAGCACATGCCATCGCGAGAAAACTGAAGCAATGCTCAAGCTAGTGTGGCTGCTCTCTATGATCGTCTTCGTGCAGCCGACCGTCCTGCCCGAGTGTCGTCAGGTCGGGGTGACTCTCAGCATTCCGTTGGCGGTGGAGCGCAGAGCGGAAGCAACGCGCCTGATCTTTCGG
>DASWSC010000297.1:0-7602 GCA_036402855.1 Candidatus Elarobacter sp.
GCCCGGACGTCGACTACGCCGATCCGGCCGATCCCGCCACGATTCGGGCCGCGGTGCTGCGCGCGCTCGAACGCGGGCCGCGCGACCGCGGCGACGCGCTCGAGCGCCGGCTCGGCGCGTACACCTGGCAGCGGACCGGCCAGGCGACGCTCGAGGCGTACGCGCGCGCGATCGCGGCGCATCGCGCGTGAAGATCCTGGTCGCCGCCGAACGCCTGGGGCGGGCCGGCGGGATGGAGCGCTACCTCGAGATCGTCCTCCCGGAGCTGGTCGCGCGCGGCGCGAGCGTGCACGTCCTCGCGCGCGACGCCGAGGCGCTCCCGCGCGGCGTGACGTCGCAGCGCGTGGCATGGGCCGACGAGCACGACGCGCCGGGGACCGTCGCGCGCGCGGCGGTGCACGATGCGCTGGCGTCGTTCGCGCCCGACGTCGCGGTCGCGCACAACGTCATGGACGCCGGGATCGTCGAAGCGCTGCGCGCTGCGCCGCGCTTCGCGTACCACGTCCACGATCACCGGCCGTTCTGTCCGAACGGCGACCGCGTCTTCCCGCGCAGCGGCCGCAACTGCACGCAGCCGCTGGGACGGCCGTGCGCGGTCCACTCGCTCACCGACGGCTGCGCGTACGGTCCGCGACCGCGCACGCTCACGCTGATCCGCCGGCGCGAGCGCCTGCGGGATGCGGTCGCCGCGGCCGACGCGGTGATCGTCGCGTCGGGGTACGTCGCCGCGCGCGCCGCGGAGAGCGGCGTCGAGGCCGGGCGCATCCGCGAGATCCCGCTGCCGCTCTCGCCCGACGCGTACGCCGGGCGGCGCGTCTCCGGCGGCGATCCGCGCACGATCCTCTTCGCCGGGCGCATCGTTCCGCAGAAGGGGCTCGACTCGCTGGTGCGGGCGCTCGCGGCGATCCCGCCGCAGCGGCGCCCGCGGTTGCACGCGCTCGGTGAGGGTCCCGAGCTCGAACGCGCGCGCGAGCTCGCGTCGGCGTGCGCCGTGAAGCTCGACGCGCCCGGTGCGGTGAGCGCCGCCGCGGTGCGCGGGGCGCTCGACGAGGCCGCGCTCGTCGCCCTGCCGTCGCGCTGGGCGGAGCCGTTCGGCTATGTCGGGATCGAAGCGTTCGCGCGCGGGCGCCCGGTCGCAGCGTACGACGTCGGCGGGGTCCGCGCGTGGCTGGACGACGGCGCGAACGGCGTGCTCGCGCCCTCCGGCGACGAACCGGCGCTCGGCGAAGCGATCGACGCGCTGCTCCACGACGACGCCCGGCGCGCCCGGCTCTCCGCGCGGGCGCGCGCCGACGCGGAGCGGTATCGGGCGGCGGCGATCGTCGACTCGCTGCTCACCGCGTACGCCGGCTAGCGGTCTCCCCGGCGAATCGCGTCGACGGTCCAGTCCTCGCCGTCCCAGCGCAGCGTGCTGGTCTCTTCGAAGCGGTGCTTCCGCGCGGTCGCACCGCGATCGACGACGGTGACCGCGGCGACGACGCTTCGCCCCGAGCTCTGCCGCAGCGTCACGTCGACGTCCGCAAACCCGTCGTAGCGCGACCGGATCCCGGCCGGGCCCAGCGCCGCGCGATAGCGCGGCGAGAGCATCCCGTCGGCGAAGCGCCAGTGCGCGCCCTCGACCTGCTGGTAGAACCGCTCCATCACCGCGAGCAGATCGGGATTCGCCGGCGGCGGGCCCTTGACGTGCGCCGGCTGCGGGGCGCACGCCGTCGCACACGCGAGCACGACGGCTGCGGCGAGCTCGGTCACACCGTACGAGCGCATCGCGGTCTCCATTGTCGCGCGCCGCGGGTCGGGACCTCTCGGACGGGGCGAGGCGGCATCCGTCGAACGGTCACCGCGATGCGCCTCCTCACCCCCATCGCGCTCGGCATCGCGCTCTTCACGTCGGCGCTCACGTCGGCGTGCGCGCGCGACGTTCCGGTTCCGGATCACTGCGACGGAAGCGTCAACGCCGAGCTCTCGCGGCTGATCGCCGAGCGGCACGACGGCGCCGTCGACAACGTCATGGTCTGCGGGACGACGATCGGTCCGTCACGCCCGCAGCGCGGCGGACCGCACGGCGACCATGAGGTCTTGCCGCTGCGCGTCCCGCTCGAACGCGGCGGCAGCGCGCTCGTCGAGGTCGTCACCAACGACAGCCTCGACGGCCGCGTGACCGCGCCGAGAAGCGCGCACGTCGCCGCGTTCGGCCGGTACTTTCTCACCAGCGCACGCCAGCGCCCGTTCGTCGCCGGGATCCACGACACGCACTGCGCGACGCACCGCGGCGCCGCCGACGGTTGGGTCGTCGTGGACGGGCAAAAGTACCCGCGACGCGCGTGCCGCTGACGCCGGCGGCAGGGTGATCGGGCCGCCGGGGAGCACCGTTGGCGTACGTCGATGCTTTCGCTGAAAGGTCCGCCATGACGATGCTGATGGATCCACCTACCCCGATGGCCGGCGCGAAGCCGCCGCCGTTCACCTCGGAATCGCCCCGGGAAGCGCCGGAGCCGCCGCGGGAGACCGAGCAGCCCGAGCCCGAGGAAGAGAGCTAGGCCCGCGAGCCTTCGCGCGCGAGCTGCGCGCGCAGCGCGTCGTTCTCGCGCGACAGCTCGTCGAGCGCGCCGCGCAGCTCGCCGGCGAGCCGCCGCTGCTCGACCGCGTCGAGGTGATCGTACGTCGCCGCCGACGCGGCGATCAGCGCCTGCACCGCGTCGCGCTCGAGCGCGTCGAGCCGCTCGCGATCGCGCTTCTCGCCGAGCAGCAGCATCCCCATCACTTCCTGACGCACCAGAATCGGAAACGCCCAGCTGTAGGCGGCCGCGCCGTTGGTGACGGCGCTCGGCGATCCGAGCGCGCTGATCTGCACCGGCGCCCGCGATTCGACGAGCTCGAGCGCCAGCGCGTCGTTCGGGCCGATGCTCGCCGGCGCGCCGGACGCGCCGCGTTCGGCGACGTGCGCGTAGTCGCCCTCGACGCACCGGAACAGCGCCGCAGAGGTCAACTGCAGCGCTTCGAACGGCTCGCCGACCAGCGCGTCGTCGACGGCGGCCGGATCGGTGGCGTGCGGGATCCGTCGCGCGACGCGGCGCAGCCGCTCCTCGGCGATGCGCCGGCCGTGAAAGAAGACCGACTCGATGACGTTGTCGATCCGGCGCTGCGACGCGTTGACCCAGAAGCCGAAGCCGACCGCGACCAGCACCTCGACGACCAGCGCGAATTTGCTCTGCTGCAGCGTGTTCCCCAGCGCCCAGTCGATCAGGCTGAACCCGATCACCGGGATCGCCGAGACGATCGCGTACGCGATCGCGCGGCCGCCCGCGACGCGCACGTCGAGCACCCGGTGGCGCACGACCGCGTACAGCACCGTCAGCGGCAAGACGTTGATGAACTGCGCCCACAGCGAGAGATCGGCCGGTGCGGTCGCCATGTTCTCCGAGGCCCAGAACAGCGCGTAGCTCACCAGGAAGCTGCCGAGCCCGATCGCGACCCAGCGCAGGCGGTCCTTGTCCTCGCCCGACGCACCCGCGTAGCGCACCATGAACGCCGCGGCCGCGACGGCGTAGCAGAGCCATGCCGCGACGCTCTCGACGCGGTACAGCATCGAACCGAGCTGCGTGTACGTGCCGCCGGCGACCAGCGCGCCGAGATAGACGCCGATCGTCACCACCGCGGCGAGCACCATGGCGCGCTCCACCGAACGCCAGGCCGGGAGCGGCTGACCGCTCGGGAACCGCATGCAGAAGATCGCCGCGACGGCCGGCCCCGCGCCGTTCACGATGCACGTCAGCAGCAGCAGCAGCGGCTTCCAGAACAGCGGCGCCGCCGCGAGCAGCTCGAGGTTCGAGTTCGGGTGGCCGAGCTCGCCGAACTCGAGGCAGAGCACGAAGAACGCCGCGGTCATCACGTTCGGTCGCAGCAGCAGCAGCAGCCCGCCGATCAGGACGATCGCGATTCCGCGGATGAGCAGCGCCAGGTAGAGCGCCGCCGCGCCGGGCGCCGGACGGACCGACTGCGGCGTCATCGTCACGATGCGCCGGGCGCCGTCGTGGATCACGACGTACTCGGTCGGCGTCCCCGCGGCCGCACGGTCGTAGAGCTGCTCGAACGCCGGCGCGCTCTCCGCGGCGGCGCGCACGACGACGTCGCCGGCGACGACGCCGGCCCGCGCCGCGGGCGAGCCCGGCAGCACCGATCCGACGGTGTTCACGTTCGTCCCCGGCGGCAGCGTCCCGGAGGAGCCCAGCTTGAACGAGCCGACCGACCCGTAGCGGCCTTCGAGCAACAGCACCGTCGGAACGGTGTACGCCAGCGCGTACAACACCGCGACGATGACCGCGACAGCTCTCACGCGATCCTCCTCGAGCCCGTGCGAACCGGAATGCGCGCCGGGCGGGAAACGATCCTGCGCGCGATCAGCGCGTGAGCGGGACTCCGCTCGGATAGATCGGCCGGTCGACCAGCGCTTCGAGGACCTCGGGCTTCGCGGTCAGGGCGACGTCGCAGAACCGCGCGAACGCCTCACGCTCCGCCTCGCCCTCGGCGAAGCGTTCGGTCGCGGTCAGATCGACCTTCGCGCTCACGGGGAGGAATCGCACGTACCGGCCGTCGTCGTCCTCGCCGGTCGCGACCAGCCCGGCGTCCTCGAAGATCTGCACGGCGGTCGAGACCGTCGAACCCTCGACGCGGTCGAAGCCGAGCGTCGAGGCGACGTCCGCGTACGTCATGCGCAGCGTTCCGTCCGAGGTCAGCCGCCTCATCGCCGCGTAGAGGCGGCGCAGCGTCTCGAGCTTCGGCGCGCCGCGCTCGATGATGAAGTCGTTGATGTTGCGGTCCTTCTCGCCGAAGAGCAGATGGATCGACGCGGCGTCGCCGTCGCGCCCGGCGCGCCCGGCCTGCTGGTTGAACTCGGTGAAGTCGAAGTTCAAGTGGTAGAGGAAGACGTGCCGGACGTCGGGCAGGTCGATCCCCTCGCCGAACGCCGACGTCGCGACGACGACCCGGATCGCGCCTTCCCGGAAGTATTGCTCGACCTGCGCCCGCTCGGCGCCGGCGACGCCCGCGTGGTAGAACGCGATCCCCTCGCCGAGCTCGCGCCGCAGCTTCTCGGCGGTCTTGGTCGCCTCGCTGCGCGAGTTGCAGTACACGATCGCCTTCTCGCCGTCGCGCGCGATGCGCTCGATGTACGCCGGCTTGTTCGTCGTGCCGCGGGCGTCGACGATGTGCAGGTTGTCGCGGACGGTCGGGTCGATCACCCAGGCGTCGATGCGCAGCGCCGCGCGGACCTTGGCGAACGCCTCGTCGCCGGCGGTCGCCGTGAGCGCGAGCACCTGCGGGTCGCCGAGCGCCGCGATCGACTCGCCGGCGCGCTGGTACGCGGGACGGTGCGTCGACTCGAAGAGATGGTGCGCCTCGTCGACGACGACCAGTGACGGCCGCGAGACGCCGGCCCGGAACCGGTCGAGGTGGAACTGCACGAACTCCGGCGTCGCGCAGATGACGTCCCACGCGCCCGAGTCGAGCGCGTCGTTCAAAGCCGCACGCTCGCCGGCATCGATCGCGCCGTTCGCGCGGTGGACGCGGATGCCGAGCGGCCCCAGCCGCCGCACCAGCGCCTCGTACTGGTCGTTCGCCAGCGCGCGCAGCGGGTAGAGCACGAGCGTCTTCTCGCCCCGCTCCAGCGCGCGGACCGCGGCCGGATACTGGAAGCACAGCGACTTGCCGCGCCCCGTCCCGAGCACGGCCAGCGTATTGCGGCCCGCGTCGATGCGCGCCAGCACCGCGCGCTGCGCCTCGCGCAGCGGCCGGTCGCCGATCAGCGCGCGCAGGACGTCGTCGCGCGAGACGGCGGAGCGGTCGAGCGCGGCACGCCGCACCGGCTCGCGCAGGCGCGTGACGTAGACGTTGACGCCGACGCTGCGCGTTCCGCCGCCGGTCACGGCCGTGACCTCGGCCGTATAGCGCTCGCCGCCGTCGATGTTCGGCGCGACGCGCTGCGCGATCTCGCGCTTCAGGAACCCGAGCTGCAGCGCCCCGAACCAGACGCCGATCGCGTTCGGGTCGTACGCGTTGTCGGGCTGCCGGCGCAGCTCCAGCGGCGCACCCGGCTGCAGCCCCGCCACGACGTCCTGCCGGCCCTCGAAGGTGACCCCGACGACCTTCGTGTTGAAGCCCGTCGCCTCGCCGATCGTCGCGTACGCGTCACGCTCCAGGTACTCGCTCGCATGCGCGTACAAGTCGCGCAGGAACGCGCTCGCGCCACCGTCGACGGCTACGGCGCATCCTTCGACAAGCTCAGGATGACATGCTCCGACAAGCTCAGGATGACGTGCTTCGGCAAGCTCAGGATGACGTGCTTCGACAAGCTCAGGATGACATGCTTCGACAAGCTCAGGATGACATGCTGGCGAGGCACTGTCGGCGGAGCTTGGGGTAGTGTCGGCGGGGCCGGAGACAATGTCACCCTGAGCTTGTCGAAGGGTGCGCGGGCGTGAATAGTCCGCCAGGAGGCGCTCGAAGGCGGCTTCGGACGGGGTGGGCGGCGGAAGCTTCTTCTCCCGCACGCGGCGCTACGGCACCGGCTTGTGCTCGGGTTCGGGGGCGGCCGGCTTGTCGAGGTCGAGGATGATCTCGCCGTCGGCGCGGTCGTCGTCGCCGAGGTTGAGCGTGATCTCCTCGTGGCCCATCTCCGCCGCTTCGTCGTGCAGGCCGAGCGCCTGCGCGTCGAGCGGGTCGATCTCACCGTCCGCGGCGTGCGGGTCGGTCTCCGGCTTGCGCGGGAGCTCGGCGCCGAAGTTGCGGTTCTCGAGCTTCTCGAAGTCGATCTGCTGCTGCGTGCGCTTGTAGCGCGGCGGCGCGGCGGTGCGGCGCGAGGAGCCCTGGCGCTCGAGCTCGCGGCGCGCGCGGCGCGCGGCGGCGATCGCTTCGCGGTCGCGTGCGGCGGCGGCGGCACCGGCGGCTCCGCCGCGCGCCGCGGCGACCGTCTTCGGCTGCGGCGCGAGCGACGAGCGCGCAAAGATCCGTCCGCCGCGCTTGTCGACGCGCTTCTGCAGTACGGCGACCAGCGGCGCGGAGTAGAAGATCGAGTGGTAGCCGCCCGAGCAGATGCCGACCAGCAGCGCGAAGGCGAAGTTCTGCAGCGAGGCGCCGCCGAACGTGAGCAGCGCGACCAGCGTGATCACGACCGTCGCCAGCGTGTTCACCGAGCGCGTCATCGTCTGCAGGATCGACGTGTTGACGATCTCGTCGAACGGCTTGCCGTCCATCAGCTTGACGTTCTCGCGGATCCGGTCGAGGATCACGATCGTGTCCATGACCGAGTACCCGATCACGGTCAGCACCGCGGCCAGGAACGCGTCGTCGACGCGGCGGCCGGCGATCGCGTAGATGCCGATCATCATCAGCGAGTCGCGCGTCAGCGCGACCACGCAGACCCAGCCGAAGATCAGGTTCCAGCCGAAGCGGAACGCGATGTACAGGAACTGGATCGTGATCGCGATGACGAGCGCCTTGATCGCGTTGAACAAGTACTCGTGCGAGAGCGATGGCCCGACCGTCGAGATCGACGACGAGGCGCGGTCGACCGGCGCGACGGTGTTCATCGCGCTCCAGAACGGCACC
>DASWSC010000298.1:0-13284 GCA_036402855.1 Candidatus Elarobacter sp.
GGCTTGAGCCGCGCGCCTTTGCAGACCTTGCACTGCGAGGCCGACATGTACTTTTCGATCTCTTCCTTGACGTAGTCGGAAGAGGTCTCGCCGTACCGCCGCTGCAGGTTGTTGACGACGCCTTCGAACTGCGACTCGTACTCCCACTGGTGGCCGGAGCGCGACTCGTAGACGAATTTCTGTTTCTTCTCGGCGCCGTAGAGGATGGTGTCGACGACGTCTTCGGGGAGGTCTTCCACGGGCGTCGAGGCCTTGCAGCGGCGCGAGCGCAGCAGGCGCTCGACCTGCTGCATGTAGTACGGGTTGGTCGAGGGATAGCGCCCCGAGCCGAGGTTCTTCGACCACGGGACGATCGCGCCGTCGGCGATCGACTTGGTGCGGTCGGGGATCACCTTCCACTCGTCGATCTCGATCTTTTCGCCGAGGCCGCTGCACGCCGGGCAGGCGCCGTACGGCGAGTTGAACGAGAACAGCCGCGGCTCGAGCTCCTGGAACGAGATCCCGCACGACGCGCAGGCGAACGACTCGCTGAAGGTCGCTTCGCTCCACACCTCGCTCGGTTTGGTCGTGCCCGCGTTCGCCTTCGCCGCGGCCTGGTACAGCACGGTGACGAGGCCGGTCGAGAGCTTGAGCGTCGTCTCGACGGAGTCGGTCAGGCGGCCGCGGATGTCGGGCTTCACGACGAGCCGGTCGACGACGACCTCGACCGTGTGCTTGCGCTTCTTGTCGAGGTCGATCTTGTCTTTGAGCTCGCGGATCTCGCCGTCGACGCGGACGCGCGCGAACCCCTCCTTGGCGATCTCCTCGAACAGCTTCGTGTACTCGCCCTTGCGACCGCGGATCACCGGTGCGAGGAGCTGGATGCGCGTCCCCTCCGGGAACTCGAGGATCTGGTCGACGATCTGCTCCGCGGTCTGCGAGCTGATCGTCCTCCCGCACTCGTAGCAATGCGGAATCCCGATGCGCGCGTACAGCAATCGCAAGTAGTCGTAGATCTCGGTCACCGTGCCGACCGTCGAGCGCGGGTTGCGCGAGGTCGACTTCTGGTCGATCGAGATCGCCGGCGACAGACCCTCGATGTAGTCGACGTCCGGCTTCTCCATCTGTCCCAGGAACTGCCGCGCATAGGAAGAGAGCGACTCGACGTAGCGGCGCTGGCCCTCGGCATAGATCGTGTCGAAAGCGAGCGAGGACTTGCCTGACCCCGACAGGCCCGTCACGACGATGAGCTTGTTGCGAGGAAGCGTCAGGTCGATGTTCTTGAGGTTGTGCTCTCTCGCGCCCTTGATGACGATCGCATCGAGGGCGTGGGTCCCGTCCGGCATACGCGTCCACGACCCCCGTGTGAAAGCAAACGGTTCCACTTGGAACGGCCTACAGCACGCTGCGGCAGGATGCCAACGGGCCGGCCCTCCGGAGAGGACCGGCCCGCAGCTTGGACCACCCGCGCGCTTGGCTTACCGCAGCATCGACATGATGCGGCGGCCGGCCGCCGATCCGCGAACGGGCCGGACGCTCTGGGTGCTGCGGCGCACCCCGGAGGTCTGAATCGCCGCGGCGCAGACCGCCGGCGTCCCCGCGCACGTCGTGATGTTCGTGAACAGGAAGCCGTTGTTCGCGGTCGCCAAGTGCCCGCTGGGTCCGGCGGTGCACACGGCATCGGCAAAGTCGACGCATCCGTCCACGTTGCCGGCACGGAAGAGCAGATCGTTGACCGCGCGCGAGTACGGATACGCGTTCCCCGGATCGCTCTCGGTGTCCATCGTGTAGTAGTCCTCCCACGAGCGATAGCCGCTGGTCTGTCCGACCTGCACGCCGTCGACGTAGTACTTCACGACATCCTGGTTGGGCTGGACGAACTGCACCGTGACGCCGATCTTATGCGCCACCGTGGGATCGACATAGGCCAGCTCGTACCCGACGAAGTTCACGCACTGGAAGCACGGAGCCGTCGTGCCGGGCGGATTCCCAGGCCACAAGCCCTCCACGTCGTAGCCGAACACGAGCAGCTTCTGGTGGTTCGCCGAGTCGACGGTGTGCCACAGCCCGACGTACGACATCCGCGCGCCCTGGTTGTTCCAGACCGGCGAGATGCTCATCTCGAGCTGGGGCTGGAACCCGCCGGTCGCCGAGGTGACGACGAACTCCTGGGTCCACAACGTCTCGCAGGTCGGTCCGCACTGCGCCGGCGTCGCGCCCGACGTGTCGGCGAGCGCGTTCGGGTACCCGGCGGAGGACGGGGTCACCGGCGAGCCGAGCCCCGAGAAGCAGCCCTGCGTGACCGCGTTGCTGAAGCGCAGCGCTTTGACCGGCTGCGAGAATCCGGTCCAGCTCGACGACGAGTAGGAGCTCGTGTTCACGACTGCCGCGTCATAGTCGCTGTTGCCGCACGAGTTGGTCTGCCAGCCGTTCTGCCCGCCCAGCGCGCCAAGGCTGTAGCCGTTGAACACGATCGGACCGACGGTATGGCTGTTGATCGCGATCGAGCCGCTCGACGTCGTGACGGTGATGTTCCAGGTGATCGAGCTCGCGCCGTCCGAGAACGTCATCGTGCACGTGCCGGCGCCGTTCGCCGTCACGGTCGTCGACGAGGTGCTGCCGGCGGCGATGCTCGAGGGCGAGGCGATCCCCGAGCAGGTCGAGGACGTCGCGGTGTACTGCGTCGACGCGGGAGCGTTCGCCTCGAAGAGGTTCACGACCGCCGACTGTCCCGCGGCGTTGAACGCCAGCGACTTGTTGCCGGCGAAGGGGCTGCTGCTCGTCACGTACATCGGCGAGAGCGTCAGGGTCTCCGGAGTGACGTTCGTCGCGCTGACGGTAATCGCGACGGAGTAGCCCGGAGGGCCGCCGCCGTCGTAGCTGACGGAGACGGTATCGGCGGAATACGTGAGCGTCGTGCTCGTCCCGCCGGTCGGCGTGCCGTTCTTGATCACCTGCACGTGACCGCTGCCGCCGGTCTCGGTGAGTTGCACGCCGATCGGGTTCTGGTACGGATCGTTGGAGCCGGCGGTGATCGGGTTGTTGCCGTAGTCCGCCGGATTCAGCACGAACCCGAGGACGTGCACCGCGCCGTCCGCGGGGAGCGAAGCGTTCGGGGCCAGGTACCCCAGCGAGTTGATGACGCCGCTGATGAACATGACGAACGAGTTGTTCGCGCCGCCGGCGATGGTCGCGGTCAGCCTCCCGATGCCGAGGACGTGCGCGGCGCTGAACGAGTTGCTCACCGGCGCGGCGTCGTACGTCGTCCCGACGAAGTCGTCGTTCCCCGGCGGGGCCGGGATCGTGATGGTGCACGTGCGCGGGAGACCGGTGTGGCCGCCGCACGCCGCCGAGCCGGACGAGATGTCGGTCCGCGACTCACCGATGATCGTATTGCCTCCGTGCGCATAGACTTTGACGTCGATCCCGTTGGTGGAGGGAGAGACGAACTTCGGCCGCTTCACCGAGCTCGAAACGGGGCCCGACCGTCCGCCGAGGACGACCGTCATGTGCACCGACTGCGGTGCGGCGCCGCTCGGGCCGCCGGGTGCGATGGGCGACGACGGTGTCGTCGACGACGTGCCGCCGCCGCACCCGGCAAGCAGAACGGCCGCCGCTGTTGCGGCGGCGAGAACGATGCGCACGAAAGATGGTCCTTTCCAAGCAACCCGTCAGGAAAGGCGGCCGCGCTCAAAGGCGCCGCCGCGAAGGGGTCCTCGTGAGCATAGCGCGCGCCGGGGACGGATCGGGAACGGCCCGGGAACGAGCCGGTTCGCTCGGCTCGTCCATCGCTTTACACAAGACGTACCGTACGACCACAGGACTAGCTCATTTGGGAGGTAACTTCGGCTGCCCGGGGCACCGGCGCAGCCTGCGGAAACGAACCGGTAACACCAGGTTCCGTGTTCCGTGGGCCGGCGCGTTCTTTTGAAAGAGTTCTGTGGACGCTGCGACCCGCTACGCGCACGAATATCTGCTGGCAGAACCTGCGCTGGTCGTGCTCCACGCGCCGACGGGATACCTCAAGACGTCGACCACGCGCATCGCCGCGCAGCTCACGGCGGGCGCGCTGATCGTCGACTGTCGCGAGCTCAGAACGCCCGGCGACGTCGCGGCGCTGGCGGGACGTCGCCAGACGCGCCGGCACGGCGCCTGCGGCGTGACGGATTTCCTCGCTTTCGAGAACGCCGAGGCCGTCACCGGCCAGACCGCCGTGCTCGACGCGATCCACGATACGCTGCGCCACCGAGGCCCCTCGCAAACCATCGCGATCTGCACCCGCCGCCCGTTCCCGCTCCCCGCCGACCTGCTCGCGACGGCGCTGCACCTCGGCCACGAAGACCTCGCGCTCGATGTGGCCGAGGAGTTGCGCGGGCGCGGCCTCAGCGCCGAGCGGCTCGAGGAGATCCACCGGCTGACGCTCGGCTGGCCGATGCCGGCCTACCGGCTCGCCGCGCTCGCCGAGGCCTCGCCGCCGCGCATCGCGCTGGCCGGCGCCGCGTCGCGCGGCTACGAGCGGCTGCTCCAGGACGTGCGGCTCGACTTCATCGACCGGCTCGATCCCGAGCGCCGGCGGAGCCTTTGCGAAGCGCACGGCGCGGACCGCGAGGCCCTGCTCGCGTTCGACGAGCCGGCGACGCGGTGCAGCCTGCTTCGATCGAAGCTCTCGCGCACCGACGGTCTGTTGCTGCGCGACGGCGGTCGGTACCGCATCCCCGGTATCGTCGTCGCCGCCCTCGACGCCGAGATCGCACCGGTCGCCGAGACCGTCGCGAAGCCCGAGCCGGCGCGCGCAATCCTGTTCGACGTGCTCTCCGGCAAAGTGACCTCGAACGGTGAAGCGTTGCGGCTGCCGCGCCGCGAGCTGGAGCTCTTCGCAAACCTGGCGATCAAGGCGCGCCACGTCTCGTACGACGTCCTTCTCGAAGAAGTGTGGGGCGACGGCGGGGACGACCATGCGAAGCTGAAAGTGACCGTCGGGCGGCTGCGCAAGCGGCTGGGATTCGACAGCATCAAGAGTCTGGACGCGGGCTACGCGATCGGCGAGAACGTGACGTGCACGCTCGCGGAGCTGGAAGAGCTCGCCGCCGCGGCGGAGCCCTACGGCGCGCAGACGATCGCGCGGCTCGAGGCGATTCGGGCGCGCCACCGGCTCGGGATGAGCGGGATCGCGCGGAACTGGCCCTGGTACACGGCGTGGTCGGCGAAGATCGACGCCTTCGTCGAGCACGTCGACGTCGCGCTCGCGAGGCACGCGCTCGCGCAACGGCGCCACGGCGCCGCGCTGGACTGCGCGCGCGACGCGATCGCGCTCAACCCGCTCAGCCAAGACGCGCACGAGGTCGCACTGCGCGCGCTGGTCGCGCAAGGCAGCACGGTCGCGGCGCGACAGACGCTCGCGTCGTATGCCGCGGCGTTGCACGAGACGCTGGCGATCGATCCCCCCGAACGTCTCTCGCGCATCGTGCGCGAGATCGCCTCCTAGCTGCTCCCCTCGCGGGCCGCGTCGCGCAACGGCAGCACGCCGAGGACGTCGGCGATCGACGACACCACGGCGTCCGGTTTCGGCGCGCCCTCGGGGATCGGGATCGCGTGGACGTCGATGAGCACGGTGAACAGTCCGGCCTCGTGCGCGCCGATCACGTCGCGCGCGTAGCGGTCGCCGACCATCGCGCTGCGCTGCGGCTCGCTGCCGAGCGCGCGGCACGCATGCCGGAACAGCTCCGGATCGGGCTTGATCATCCCGACCTCGTCGGCGATGAAGAACGCATCCATCCGCTCGCGGAGGCCGAGCCGGTCGATCTTCTCGTGATGGGTCGCCGCGAACCCGTTGGTGACGAGGCCGAGCTTGCAGCCGCGCAGGCGCAGCGCCGATAACACGTCGAGGGAGCCGGGCGAGAGGACGAGCACGTCGGCGCGCGCGCGGTTGTAGCGGTCGGCGGCGCGCCGTGCCAGCTCCGAATCGTCGATTCCGACCCGGCGCAGCGCGGCGTGCCACATGCGATGGCGCTCGTCGGCGATCGCGAGCCCGAGCTGCTCGGCGGTCAGCGACGACCAGAAATCGCCGACCTCCGCCTCGTACGCGTCGGCGACCGCCTGCGGCTCGACCGCGTGATCGCGCGCGATCATCTCGCCGACGGCGCGCGCCGCGGAGCGATACGCCGTCGTATCGTCGTGCAGCGTGTCGTCCAGATCGAAGAGGACCGTATCGATGTGCCGCATCGTTAGAACCGCACCAGGAACGAGCGCAGCGCAAAGGGAGCGAGGTCGAACACGAGATCTTCCTCCACGATCGCGGCGTCGCCGCCGACCGGCCGCTCCACCGCGTCGACCGCGACCGCTTCGCGCATCCGTCCTCCGCAGCGCATCGCGACGCGCCGGCGCTCGCCGTCGCACTCCCGAACGCGCACGATGACGCCGCTGCCGTCGTCCGACGGGTACGTCGCCACGATCAGCACCGACGCGTCGTCGCAGGTGAACAGCCGGACGCGCTCGTCGCCGCGGGTATAGGTGAGCCAGGCGTTCTCCAACGCGGAGATCGTCGCGCCCGAGGTCGGGACGAGCGCGTACTCGAGCCGCTGCTGCCCGCGGTCGGCGAGCGGATCGGGCCAGCGCGGCGCGCGGAGCAGCGAGGTTCCGAGCCGCACTCCGCCGTCTTTCAGACCGACCGCGTTCCAGCCGTAGAGGTCGGGGGTGAAGACGGCGAGGCCGTGCTCGCCGTCGGTCACGTGCGCCCACCGCTGGCCCGGGACTTCGAACTTCGCGCGCTCGGCATCGGTCGACGGATACGCGGTCCGCAGGATCGTGCCGTGCTGTTCGCCGTAGCGCACGTCGCGGGCATGGAGCGCGATGCGGTGCTCGGCGCGGAGGAGCACGTGATTCTCCCGCCAGTCGGCGACGCCGTCGATGCGCAGCCACGGCTCGTCCTCGAGCAGCGCGACCCGCATCGCGAGCCGCGACGCCCTCCCGATCGCGAGGCGCGTCACCAGCCCGTCCTCGTCGAGCGACGCGCCGTCGGGCCGGACGCGCCGCATCCTGCGGACGTAGTCGTGGTCGAGATTCCAGGCGTCCCAGCGCTTCGGCCGGTCGACGTACGCGGTGATGCCGTTTGCGACGGCGACCAGGTTCGGGCCGTCGGCACCACGCAGCTCGACGATCGTCCCGTCGTCGCGCACGCGCGCGTGCAGGTAGGCGTTCTCGAACGTCCACACGCCGCCGTCCAGGCGCGGGACGACCGGCCGCGGCGGCGCCACGCGCACGTCGCTGCGCGGCAACACGGAGATCGCCGCATCGGCGATGCGCGCGACGATCGCCCGCGCGCGATCGTACTCGGCGTGCAAGTCGGTGTAGACGGCCCCGATCGACGCGCCGGTGATGACGTCGTGGAACTGCCCGCGCAGCACGATCCGCCAGGCGTTCCGCAGATCGTCGCCGAGCGCACGCCGCACGCTCGCGGGCGCGCGGACGGCGACGCACCACGCCGCGAGCTCTTCGGCGTGCGCGAGCGCGCGCTCGAGCTCCGCGTTGCGCGACTTCACGTCGTGATGCGTCGTGTACGTCCCGCGATGCGTCTCGAGGTAGAGCTCGCCGCGGTGCTCGGGGAGCCGCTCGGCCGCAGATTCGGCGAGCCACGCGTCGACGTGCGTCCAGCCGCGCGAGCCGGGTCCCACGCGGCCGAGGTCCTCATCGGTCGCACCGCCGCCGCCGTCGCCGTACCCGACGACCAGCAGCTCGGCGCGCTCGCGGGCGGTCTTCACGCGCTCGTCCGTCAGGGCGCCGTCGTAGGAGTCGATCACCGCCGAGACCAGCGACGAACCGTCGGCGCCGGTCCAGCGAAAGCGGGGATACGCCCAGCGCGTCGTCTCGTTCCACTGCAGCTTCGTCGTCGCGAAGTACGGCACGCCGGCGTGCGCGGCCAGGATCGGAAACGTCGAAGGGAACCCGAACGAATCGGGGAGCCACGCGACGGTCGGCTCGACGCCGAGGTGCTCGCGTGCCCAGCGGATCCCGTGCGCGAACTGCCGGAGCAGCGACTCGCCGCTCGGGGCGTGCAGATCGGGCTCGACCCACATCGTCGCGACGCTGGCGTCCCACCCTGCGCCCGCATGCGCGCGCACGCGCTCGCCGAGCCGCGCATCGGCGGCGAAGACCCACGCGTAGAGCTGCGCCTGGCTCTGGGCGTAGACGTAGCGCGGATCGTTCTCCATCTCGCGCAGCGCGGTGGCGAACGTCCGCAGCGCTTTGCGCCGCGCGGCGTCGTACGTCCACAGCCAGGCGACGTCGAGGTGCGCATGCCCGGTCAACGGGACATCGATCGTCTCGCCGCCGCGCACGTCCTCGCGGACCGTGATCTCGAGCTCCGCGCGCGGCCGCTGCGAGGCCCGCGCCAGCATGATCCGCCAGCGCACGCCGTCGCCGGCCGGCAGCCCCGAGATCGGCAGCGACCGGCGCTCGACCTCGAGCGCGATCTCGCGCTCCCCCGGCAGCGGCGGCAAGTCGATCGCCTCATGCTTTCCGTCGAACGCGCCGCGAACCGCGCCGTCGACGCGCAGCAGCGCCCCCGTCCGGGTCGCGAACCGGAATCGCAGCGGACCGTCCGGGAGCACGGCGCGTCCGACGAGCGTCACCGTCGCCTCGTCCGCGCCGCGCCGCGCGAGGCGAACGCGCATCAAAGCGTCGCGGAGAGGCGGTCGTTCACGCTGGTGCAGTTCGCTCGCGACGCGTTCTTCGAGTCGAGCACGTAGCGGAACTCGACCGGGAACGGCGCGCGCTTCGACTGGTGCGGGAGCTGGACGCGGAAGGCGGCGATGTAGGTTTGGTTCGGTCCGAGCGCCGGAACCGGCTGCGTCCCGAGCGTCGCGCCGTCGCGCACCAGCGCGAGGTGCTGCGCCGTCCCGGGCGGCTGCGCGGCGGTTCCGCGGTTCTTCACGTCGACGGTCACGACGTAGTTGTCGCGCGAGCGGTCGATCGCGCGGACGACCTTCAACTGCGGGTTGGCGACCAGCAGGTCGGCGGGACACGGGCTGGGGCTCGCCGCGAGCAGCAGCCCGGCCAGCACGAAGGGGAGCATCACGGGTGCGGTTCGGAGCTCAAGCTTTTTCGCCCTCGAAATAGTCGAGCTGCGGGAAATCGCGCACCAGCGTTCCGGTCGCCTCGACGACGAACTTCTTGGAATCCGGGTACCAGCAGACGTCGTGCGGATCGGTGTTTGCGATCATCAGCACGACCGCGTCCTCGGCGCCGTCGTTCCAGAGGCGGTGCGCGCCGTCGGGGACGGTCGGGAACGCGACGACGTCGCCGCGCCGCAGCGTGAAGGTTCCGCGCGGGGTGCGAAGCGTCGGCGCGCCGCCGAGCACGACGAACGCTTCTTCTTCCGCGGTGTGCCAGTGATACGGGCAGTAGTGCTCGCCGGTCCGCAGGTGCCCCACCGCGTAGGACAGCTTCTCGGCGCCGAGCAGCCAGCCGAGCTCGGCGAAGCCCCCCGAGAACGGCGGCACGTCGGAGGGGCCGCGCGCGTAGCGCAACTCGTCCACGTTGATGCGGTTCGCCAGCACGCCGTCCCGCGTGCCGAGCGCGGCGCCGATCGCCTCGTACGCGTTCCCGAAGATGCACGCGCCGTCGCCGACCAGCAGATGCCGCACGTGCGCGGCGCGCAGCGAGCGGAGCGAGAGCGCGGCCCGATCGGCGTCGGCGACCTTCGGCATGATCGTGAGCGCCCCGGCGGGTTTCCCCCAGAGCGCGTCGCCGACCAGCGCGGCGTCGCGACGCCGGTCGACCAGCGCGATCTCACCGGGCGTCTTCAGGCCGTCGAACCCGAGCACCGTCCAGCCGTACAGCACGTCGCCCGGCTCGACGAGCCGGTCGGCCGCGCGCGTGAGGAGCGGCGAGTCCAGCGCGCTCGCAATCACCGGCGCTTCCAGCGCTTCGGCGACCTGCGCGCTCGCCCGCTCGTGATCGCGGTTCGTGACCAGCACCGCGGCGGCGCCGCGCCGCCGCAGCTCGGCGAGCGTCTCCTCGTCCGGCTCGAGCGGGTCGACGATCAGGTTGCCGCTTTCGTGCTCGATGAAGAAGCTGTTGAAGTCGAGATCGCGGTCGGGCTGCCAGCGCGACCAGGACCAGACCCCGGGGACGACCGTTTGTCGCATGGGCCGCTCTCCGCCGAGCGGCGCCCGCAACCATTCCGGCGGCAGATTTGAGCGGCGTCACGGCTCGCTCGGTACGGAACCGCACGCGCCGCACCGGCCGTTGGGTAGAACGATTCGGAGGAGACGACCAATGACCAAACGCCGCCTTGCTTGCCTCTCGCTCGCCGCAGCGCTCTCGCTCACCGTGGCGCCGGCCGCCCCGGCGCTGGCCGACGGCGCCGCGAGCACGCGCAACATCATCATCGGCGGCGCGGCCGCCGCGCTGCTGATCATCAACCACAACAAGAAAGTCCACGAGAAGTACGCGGAGTACGACCGGCGCCAAGCGCAGACGCAGTCCGAAGCGAACAACGCCGAGGCGGCGTACGAGTCGGAGCGGCAGGCGTACGCGCACGAAGCGGCGCTCGTCTCATCGTACCGGCACGAGGTCGCGGTGCAGCATCAAGAGGTTCTCCGCTTGCGGCACGAGATCGCGCTCTCGCAGAGCCGCGCACGCGCGCAGAACGTCGCGGCCAACCAGCAGCAGCCGGCGTTCCGGCCGCTCGTCGCCGGCGCGCGCGTGTCGTCGCCGTCGCAGACGCCGCTCCGCGTCGCGTCCGCCTCGTACGGTTGGGGGACACTCTAGGGCCGTGCGCAGCTTCGGCATCGTCCCCGCCGCGCTCGCCTTGGCGATCGCGGCGGGCGGGTGCGCGCACCAGACGACCCCGCAAGAGATCGCCGACGCGACGACGCGCGCGGTCTACGATGCCGACTACGGCCGCGCGACCGCGCGGTTCGACGACGGCCTGAAAGCGCAGATCACGCGCGCGTCGTTCGGCGATCTCTCCGACCGCCTGCACGCGCTCGGCGCGTACCACGGGCTGAAAACCGTCGCGAGCGACCCCGACCGCGGCCGCTACGACTACGACGCCGCCTTCGACAAGGGGACGATGCTCGTTCAGATCCGCCTCGCGGCCTCCGGGCAGCTCGAGGCGTATCGCGTCTCGCCCGAGTCCGCTTCGGCCCCGCGCTAACCGCGTTCAAGACGGCCGGCACGCCGCCGGTGCATGCTGGAGGCGGGAGGATCTCGCATGCTTCGTCACGTCTTCGCCGCGGCGCTCGCCGCGTTCGCCTGCTGCGGTGCCGCGCCCGCATCGCAGCACGTCAGCATTCGCTTCGCCGCGGCGGCGGGCGACGCGCCGGTCGCGTGCGCGACGCCGCTCGCCGGCCTCGGCTCGCGCGCTTCCACCATACTGGCGGAAGACGTCCGCTTCTACGTCTCCGAGGTTCGCCTGGTCGCAGCCGACGGCCGCGAGACCCCCGTCGCGCTCGATGAAGACCGCGCGTGGCAGAGCCACGGCGTCGCGCTCCTGAGCTGGTGCGCCGATGGCCGCACCGACGTCCACGAGACGATCACCGGAACCGTTCCGTCCGGCGACTATCGCGGCGTACGGTTCACGCTCGGCGTCCCCGACCCGCTCAACCACGCCGACGCGACGCTCGCCGATGCGCCGCTGAACGTCACCGGGATGTTCTGGAGCTGGCAGGACGGCTACAAGTTCCTGCGGCTCGACATGCGCATCGCGGCCGGGCCGGGCGCGCGGCCGACGACCTGGCTCGTCCACCTCGGCAGCACCGCGTGCGCGAACGCGAACGGCACGACGCGCTGCGCGCGCGCGAACCGGCCGGCGGTCGCGCTCGACCGCTTCGACTGGACGCGCAACGTCGTCGTCGCCGACCTGCGCGCGCTGCTCGCGTCGACCGACGTCTCCTCGCACCGGCCGGACGCGCCGATGGGCTGCATGATGGGCGACGAGGACGACTGCGGCGGCGTCAGCGCGGCGCTCGGCTTGCGCGGCGGTCGCCAGACCGTCTTCCGCGTGCGCTGACGTGCTGCGCAGCCTCGTCGCGCTCGCGGTCGCGGTCCTCGCGCTCAGCGGCGCGCGCGCAGCCGCGGACGAAGGGTACCGCTGGGCGATCCCGGCGGGGCTGCCGCGTCCCGTCGTACCGCCGGACAACCCGATGAGCGACGCCAAGGTCGAGCTCGGGCGCTTCTTGTTCTACGACAAGCGCCTCTCGGCGAACGGGACGATCGCCTGCGCGAGCTGCCACCAGCAGGCGCACGCGTTCTCCGACCCGCGCGTCGTCCCGGTCGGCGTGACCGGCGAGAAGCACCCGCGTCACGCGATGCGGCTGGTGAACGCCGGCTATCTTCCGGTGCTGACCTGGGCGAACCCGACGATGCGCAGCCTCGAAAAACAGGCGCTGGTCCCGATGTTCGGGGAGCATCCGGTCGAGATGGGTCTCGCGGGGCGCGAGAAGCAGCTCCTCGCGACGATCGGCGCCGACCCGCGCTACGCGGCGATGTTCGCGGCGGCGTATCCGGACGAACCGCGGGCCGTCTCGCTGGCCGGGATCACGCGCGCGATCGCGAGCTTCGAGCGCGCGCTGCTGTCGTTCGGCTCACCGTACGACCGCTACCGGTACGGCGGCGAGCCCGGGGCGATCTCGGCCGCGGCGAAACGCGGCGAGGCGCTCTTCTTCGGCGAGCGCGTCGACTGCGCGCATTGCCACGGCGGCATCAACTTCACCGACAACGTGATGCACGAACGGCTGCGCGCGCCCGAGATCGCGTTCCACAACACCGCACTCTACAACCTCGGCGGCACCGGCGCGTATCCCGCCGGCAACACCGGCATCATGGAGATCACGCGCGACGAGCGCGACATGGGGAAGTTCCGGACGCCCTCGCTCCGCAACGTCGCCGCCGGCGGGCCCTTCATGCACGACGGCAGCGTCGCGACGCTCGCCGATGCGGTCGACCACTACGCCGCCGGCGGCCGCACGATTCGCGGCGGCCCCAACGCCGGCGTCGGCGCCGCAAGCCCGCTCCGCGACGTCCAGCTCGTCCGCTTCTCCCTCACCCCCGCCGAGAAGCGCGACCTGATCGCATTCCTCGAATCCCTGACCGACGAAGCATTCCTCCACGCCCCCCACCTCAGCGACCCCTTCGCGAAGTAGCGCGCAAGGGTGCGGTCATCGTGAGCCGGCTCATTGTCATCGTGAGCTGGTGATTCTCATCCTGAGCTTGTCGAAGGATGAGAGACGATCCTGACGTTCGAGCCGCTCCTCTCACCCTTCGACAAGCTCAGGGTGACGACGTCGGTGCACGCCACGGCGA
>DASWSC010000299.1:0-2928 GCA_036402855.1 Candidatus Elarobacter sp.
CTCATGCGCGACCGGCTGCATCCCACGCCGGCCGGCTACGAGGTGTGGGCGACCGCCTTGCGTCCGGTGCTGCTCGACGCGCTCTCGAAGTAACGGCGCATCAGCCGCAACAGGGGCCGCTCGATCCACCGGTAGGCGGCGAACGAGACCGCGATCGCGAGCGCGTACCCGCCGAAGACGATCGCGATCCGGGCCGGCGTTCCGTGGAGGTGCACCCGGTGCAGCGCGAGCCCGAGCGCTCCGAGGACGAGGACGTGCCACAGGTAGAGCGCGTAGCTCGCGTCGCCTTGCGCGCGCAGCCAGCGCGGGGCGAGGCGGCCGCGGTCCTCGAGGCCGAGCGCCGCGTAGACGAGCAGCGCCATGGGGAGACCGACGGCCCACGGCCGCCACCATGCGATGTCGAGGAACTCGCGCCCGGAGTACGCCGTCGCGACGCACACGGCGACGATGAGCGCGACGGCGAGCGCGAGCAGCGGCCCCGGCGCGACGAATCGCCGGCGCAGCACGAGCGACCCGATCGCCATCCCGAACACGAACTCGACGTTGAACCAGCTTCCGAGGACGCGAACCCAGGGGTTCGCGTGCGGGCCGAGCGCGCCGATCAGCACGACGGCCAGGAGCCATATCGCCGTCACGGCGGGAAGGAACCGGCGTTGGAACAGCAGCGCCGCCGCGAAGACCGCGTAGAACACCAGCTCGTAGCTGAGCGTCCATCCGACCACCAGCAGCGGCTCGCCGGGCTGCGGGAGCGCGAGGAACGATGCCGGGATCTGCGGCGGCGCGCTGCGGTGCGCGCCCGTCACGGCGGGCGACGCGAGGAACACGATCAGGACGAGCGCGGTGACGATCCAGTACGGCGGATAGATGCGCGTGGCGCGTCGTGCCAGGAAGCGCCGCCACGCGCCGCGCTCGGCGAACCAATCGGCCGTCGAGACCAGCATGACGACGCCGCTGATCACGAAGAACAGATCGACGCCGTACGTTCCGATGATGTGGAACGGCGCCGTCCACGGCCGGCCCGGGAGATACGTCGACTCGACCGCGTAGGCGTGGACCACGACCACCAGCAGCGCGGCGATCGCGCGCAGCGCCTGGATGTTCCCGAGCACGCGCCGAGGTTCGACGGGACGCACGATGCGCCCGCGTCGTTCGGCGTCCGATGAGGGTCACGGTACTCGGCGCGAGCGGGTTCGTCGGCCGCCACCTCACCGCGGCGCTGCGGGCGCGGGGCGACGAGGTGGTGGAGTCGAGCCTGCGCGATCCGCCGGCCGCCGCCGGCGCAAGCGTGGGCAGCGATGCGGTCGTGAACCTCGCCGGTGCGCCGGTCTCCGTGCGATGGACCGACTCGTCGAAGCGCGCGATGACGGCCTCGCGCGTCGATCTTCCCCGCGCCTTTCTCGCCGCGCTGCGGGACGCCGGATCGCGGCCGAGCGCCTACGTGAGCGCGTCGGCGATCGGCTATTACGGGACCAGCCCGACCGCGACGTTCGTCGAGGCGAGCCCGGCGGGCAACGACTTCCTGGCGCGGCTCTGCGTCGCGTGGGAAGCGGAGGCCGACCGGGCGGCCGAGCTCGGGATGCGGGTCGCCAAGGTCCGCAGCGGCCTCGTGCTGGGCCGCGACGGTGGCGTCCTCGGCAAGCTGCTCCCGGTGTTCCGGTTCGGTCTCGGCGGGCCGGTCGCGAGCGGGGAGCAGTGGTGGTCGTGGATCCACATCGACGACCAGGTCGGAATCTACCTCGCCGCGCTCGACGGCGCGGACGGCGTCCTGAACGCGACCGCACCACACCCCGTGACGAACCGGCAGTTCACTCGGGCGCTCGCCGCGGCGCTCGGGCGGCCGGCGATCCTCCCGGTTCCGGCCTTCGCCGGAAGGATGCTCTTCGGCGAGGGCGCGCTCATGCTGAACGAGGGCCAGCGCGTCCTCCCCGAACGGACGGTCGCGACGGGGTACGTCTTCCGCCACCCCGAGTTGGCCCCGGCGCTCCGCTCGCTGGTGTCGGGACCGGACGGAGCCGGGACCTAAATCTTGGCGTTGAGGCGGATCGCCCGTAGGGCGAACGCGACGGATTCGGCGAACGCGAACCCACCATGGCGACGATGATCTCCCCACAGCTCGGCGGGACGCTTCCGTCGACGATGTCCGATCTGCCGCTCTCGATCCGCGCGATCTTCGAGCACGCGATGAAGTCGCACCCGCGCAAGCAGATCGTCGCGCGCGACGGCGGCCGGATCGTCCGGTTCACCTTCGCCGAGTTCGGGACGCGCGTCGCGAAGCTCGCGAACGTGCTGCGCACGCTCGGCGTGCAGCCCGGCGACCGCGTCGCGTCGTTCGCCTGGAACGGTCATCGTCACCTGGAGCTGTACTACGCCGTCCCGATGATCGGCGCCGTGCTGCACACCGTCAACATCCGGCTGTTCCCCGACCAGGCCGCGTTCGTGCTCGACCACGCCGGAGACAAGATCGTCTTCTACGACGGCTCGCTGGTGAAGGCGATCAAAGCCGCAGCCGCGCTGGATCCCGAGAGCGGAAGAACCTTCGTCCAGATGGGCGAGGCGCCGGAACCGTTCGACGGCGCGCTCGACTACGAGGCGCTCATGGCGCCGGAGCCGGAGCTCTACGCGTGGCCGGACGTCGACGAGCGCGCGGCCGCGCTTCTGTGCTACACCTCGGCGACGACCGGCGACCCGAAGGGCGTGCTGTTCTCGCACCGCTCGACGTTCATCCACGCGCTGGCGAGCGGTCTCGCCGACGCGCTCGGGATCACCGAGCGCGACCGCGTGCTGCCGATCGTTCCGATGTTCCACGTCAACGCGTGGGGGACGCCGTTCGTCTGCCTGATGGTCGGCGCCGACTTCATCATGCCGATGGAGCGGCTCGTTCCCGCGGGGGTGATCGAGATGTGCGAGGCCGAGCGCGTGACGCTCTCG
>DASWSC010000300.1:0-2652 GCA_036402855.1 Candidatus Elarobacter sp.
CGACTCGAACTGCGAGGCCAGCAGCATGTAGATCAGCGCGACGGCGAGGATGACGACCAGCGTCAGCGCGCCGAACGTGTCGTTGTTGGCGGTGACCGCGGGACCGTACTGCCAGCGGTAGCCGGACGGGAACGTGTACGCGTTCATGATCTGGCTGACTTCACCGAGCACGTCGCCGAGCGCGGTGTTGCCGACCAGCGGCGCATCGATGTCGACGCGGCGCGCTTTGTTCTGACGCGGGATCTGCGAGGGTCCCTGGCCGAGCGTGATCGCCGCGACGCCCGCGAGCGGAACGGCGTTCAGCGACTGCGACGACGGCTGGTTCGCCGACGAGCTGCCCGAAGCGGTTCCGCCGGTTGTCGTGCCCGTTGTCGTGGAGCCGCCGCCGGCCGCGCCGGAGGTGGACGAGCTCGGCTGGATCAGCAGCGATCCGAGCGCGTCGAGCGAACGCCGCTGCTGCGGCGGCAGCTGCACCATGATCGGGTACTGCGTGCCGTTGGTCTGCCAGTACGACGCGATCGTACCGCCGGTCGCGGTCGAGATGACGTTCGCGATGTCGATCGTCGACAGACCGAGCTGCGCCGCGACGCGGCGGTTGACGTTGATGTCGACCTCGGGCTGCGAGGGCGTGATGTTCGTGTCAGGGCGCCCGATCCCGGGGATCTCTTTGAGCTGCGGGATCAGGTCGCGCTGGGCCATCGTGTAGAGCTGCGTGATGTCGGGGCCGTAGAGCTGGATCTCGACGGCGTCCGAGCCTTGGCTCACGACGCGCTGCACGATGTCGATGCCGCTGACGAACGCGGTGGTGCCGATCAGCGCCTTGCGGAGCTCGCGGAACTGCGCGCGCTGTTCCGGTGAGGGGCTCGGCCCGGTTTGCGGTCCTCCGCTGCCGCCGGACGCGCCGCGCCGTGCCGTACCGCCCAGCCGTTGCGTCCACTGCGCGACGAACGCATCGGCGGCCGAGCCGGAGAGGCCGGGCTTGAGCGCCACCGACATCGAGGCCTGATTCGTGACGACGCGCGACGACCCGCCGCCGAACGCCGACCCGACCGACGCCGAGACATCGGCGACGCGCGGGTCGCGCATCAGCGCCGCCTCGACTTTCTGCGAGACGTCGTTGGTGTTCGCGACCGAGGTGCCGTTCGGCGTGCGCACGTTCACCTGCACGAAGCGCGACGAGGACGCGGGGAACGTCTCCGTCTTCACGACGCCGGCTTTCACCGCGACGACCGCGAGAGCGAGAAGCACGACACCGATCCCGAGCACGAGGCCGGGCCGGTCGACCGCGGCGCCCAGAAGCCGCTTGTAGCCGCCCTCGACGCGGCCGTAGAAGCGGTCGAAGCCGGTGCTGAACCGCTGGTACGGGCCCGGGCGAACCCCCGCTTCGACCTCACCCACGTGCACCGTGCGTGCGTCGAGCATGATGCTCGAGAGCATCGGCACGGTGGTCGTCGCGACCAGCAGCGAGATCGCCACGCCGACGATGATGACGAGCGCGAACGGCCCGAAGATCAATCCCTGGAGCCCCGGGATGAGCAGCAGCGGGACGAAGACCGTGACGACCGTGACCGTCGATGCGAGGACGGCGGAGAAAATCTGTGAGGTCGCGTTGCGGGCGGCTTCGCGCGGCGTCTCGCCGTCGTGAAGGTGGCGGTAGATGTTCTCGATGACGACGACCGCGTCGTCGACGATCAGCCCGACCGCGAGCGCCAGACCGCCCAGGGTCATGATGTTGAGCGACTGGTTGAGCATGTACGCGGCGAACAGCGTGCCCATCACCGAGATCGGCAGCGAGATCGCGACGATCAGCGTCGAGCGCAGCGAGTGGAGGAACAGCAGGATGATCAGCACGGCGAGGATCGCGCCGTAGATCGCGGTGTGCATCAGCGCGTCGACGGCCTGGCGGATGAAGCCTTGCTGGTCGAAGACGACGCCGAAGTGCATCGTCGGGTAGCGCTTCTGGAAGTCGGCGATCTTGGTGTAGACACCCTGCGAGACCGCGATCACGTTGGCGTCGGGCTGCGCCGTGACGGCCATCGAGATCGACGGCACGCCGTCGAGCCGAGAGAACGAACGGACTTCCTGGATGCCGTCGGTGACCTTGGCCACGTCGCGGATGAAGACGGGCGCGCCGTTCTTCACCGTGAGGACGGTGTTCGCGATCTGGTCGGCGCCCTTGTACAGCGCGTTGGCGCGAATGACGAACTCTTTGGGGCCGATCGCCAGGATGCCGGCCGGAGCGTCGACGTTCTCGGCCTTGATCTTGTTGATGATAGCGTTGGTGTCGAGGCCGTAGCCGGCGAGCACGTTCGCGTCGGGCTCGACCATGATCGCGCGCTGCGCGCCGCCGAACACGCTGACCGAGCCGACGCCCGAGACGCCGGCGAACTCGTCGGCGAGCTGGTTGTTGAAGAGGTCGAAGAGGTCGCGCAGCGGGCGGCTGGGGTCGGTGACGGAGAGCCGGACGACCGGGATCGAGTTCGGGTCGGCTTTCTGGATCTGCGGCTGCTGGAGCAGCGGGTCGTTCGGGAGCGAGGTCGCGGCGCGCGCGACTTGCTGCTGGATGTCGGTCGCGGCGACGTTGATGTTCGTGCCGTACTTGAACGTCGCGCGGACGGTGGTCTGGCCGGTGAACGAGTTGGACTGCAGATA
>DASWSC010000301.1:0-24411 GCA_036402855.1 Candidatus Elarobacter sp.
GTCGCGAGCGCGAGGTAGACCCCCGCCAAGCGCAGCGCGACCAGCCCGATGAACAGCCCCGCGAGTCCGCTCGCGACGGCGGCCAGCGGGACGCCGACCCAGTACGGCCAGCCCAGGCTGTGCGCGAGCACCGCGACGACGTACCCGCCGAGCGCCATGAACGCGCCGTGCCCGAGCGAGATCTGGCCGTTCATCCCCGTCAGGATGACGAGCCCAAGAATTGCGATCGCGTACGCCGCGACGTAGATCATGTCGAACACGAGGAACGACGGGATCACCAGCGGCAGGAGCGCGATGACGATCGCCGCGACGGCGACGCTCGGAACGGTCGCGGCGCTGCTCCGCGGCACTAGACGCGCTGCACCGTGACGCGGCCGAACAGCCCGGCGGGCCGCACGACCAGCACGATGACGATGATCGCGAGCGCCGCGGCGAGGCGCAGCTCGTTCCCGATCGCCTCGACGTACGTCCCCAGCAGGTTGATCACGACGCCCAGGACGAGACCGCCGACGACCGCGCCGATCGGGCTCTCGATCCCGCCGAGCACCGCCGCCGCGAACGCGTACACGATCACGCTTTGCATCATGTTCGGATCGAGGAAGACGACCGGGGCGACCATGATGCCGGAGATCGCGCCGACGACCGCCGCGAGCCCCCAGCCGAGCGCGAGCATCCAGCCGACCCGAATCCCCAGCACGCGGCTCTGCTCCGGATAGAGCGCCGCGGCGCGCATCGCCAGACCCAGCTTCGTCTTCTGGAAGAACAGCGAGATCAGTCCGAGCGTGACGACCGAGACGACGATGACGCCGACGTCCTGCGCACTGAAGGCGATCCCGCCGATCTGCAGCGGCGTGGTGGGGAACGGCGTCGGAAACGACTTCACGATGTAGCCCCAGAACCAGCCCGCGAGACCGTTGAAGCTGATGAACAAGCCGAGCGAGACGATGACGACCGTGAGCTGGTTCGCGCGCTCGACGGGGCGGATGACGATGCGCTCCAGCAGGACGCCGCCCGCGAACGCGATCACGACGGTCGCAGCGAACGCGGCCCACAGCGGCAGCCCCATCTGCGCGAGCTGCCACGCGATGTACGTCGTGAACATCGCCATCTCGCCTTGCGCGAAGTTGATGATCCCCATCGCCCGGTAGATCAAGACGAGCGCGAGCGCGAGGCTCGCGTAAATAGACCCGGTGGCGAGACCGCTGACGATTTGTTGAGCCAAGTCGTGCAAAGCGGTCGACCTCCTGGGACGTGCCGGAACACGGGCTTCAGAATGGGGGACCTATGCGATTTGGGAAAAGTGCTTCGTCGGACTGAACGGTTCCTCCGAACCGCGCTCCGCGAAGCGCAAGAAACTTGCCGTTGCTACACCGCGGCTGGCAGGTCGGCCTCCAGAAAGACCTTGAGCGCGGCCTGCACGCCGAGACCGGCGTGGATCGGTGCGCCGGCTTCGAGCAGCGCGATCTCGAGCGCGCCGATCGCGCCGAGGATGTCGGTCTGCGTCAGGTCGCCCATGGTGCCGATGCGAATGATCTTGCCCTTCAGCTCGCGCTGTCCGCCGCCGACGACGACCCCGCGCGATTCGCGCAGGCTCGTGCGGATCGCGTCGCCGTCGATGCCCTCGGGGAGCCGGATCGCGACGACGGTCGGCGAGTGCGCGCCCTCACGCGAAAGCAGGAGCAGACCGAGTGCGGCGGCCGCCGCGCGGACCGCACGCGCGTAGCGCTCGTGGCGCTCGTGCACCGCCGCGGCGCCGGTGCGCTCGAACTCTTCCAGCGCCGCATCGAGCGCGAAGACGATCGAGACCGGCGGGGTCCACGGCGTCTGCCCGATCGCGTCGAACTCGCGTGCCTTGCGCAGATCGAAGTAGAACCGCTGCGCCTCGGCGTTGGCATCGATCCGATCCCACGCGCGCGGGGCGACGGCGACCATCGCGAGCCCGGGCGGGGCGGCCAGCGCCTTCTGCGATGCGGTGACGACGACGTCGAAACCCCATTCGTCCATCGCGAACGGGCTCGCCGCGAGCCCGCTCACCGAGTCGACCACGGTGTACGCGCCGCTGCCCCGAATCGCGCCCGCCAGCGCCGCGATGTCGTTCTGTGCGCCGGTCGAGGTCTCGTTGTGGGTGAGCAGCACGCCGTCGAAGCGCCCGCCGTCCCGCGACGCGAGCCGCGCGCGGAGGGCGGCCGGGTCGGTCGCGGCGCCCCAGGGCGTCTCGAGGATCTCCACCTCGCAGCCGAAGGTGCGGGCGATCGCGATCAGGCGTTGCCCGAAGACGCCGATCGGGCACGCGAGGACGCGGTCGCCGGGGCCGAAGAGGTTGCCCACGGCCGCCTCGAGACCGCCCGTCCCGGAGGCGCCTAGGAGGAGCACCTCGGCGCGCTCCGTTCCGAAGACCGGCCGCATCCGCGCGGCGATCCGTTCGAGGAGCGCTTTGAACTCTGGGCCGCGGTGATCGATCATCGGCCGCGCGGCGGCGAGCAGGACCGGTTCGGCGACGGTGACGGGCCCCGGGATGAACAACAGATTCTTCGACACGGCAGCTCCGGCGGACGTTCGACGTTCCGCGGTGTATTCGCACCGGCGATGGAGTCCCCCGGTCGCCGCATCCGGCTCACGGCGTATTCGTCCTGCGCGGGTTGAGCAAGCAAAGTCGGCGCCGCCGACCTGGCGCAGGTCCTGCGCCGCTTGCCTCCCGTGACGGACCCGAACGTCCTGGTCGGACATGCGACCAGCGACGACGCGGGCGTGTACCGCATCGCGCCCGGTCTGGCGCTGGTTCAGACCGTCGACTTCTTCACGCCGGTCGTCGACGACCCGTACGACTTCGGTCGCATCGCCGCGGCGAACGCGCTCAGCGACGTCTATGCCATGGGCGGGACGCCGCTCACGGCGCTGAACATCGCGGCGTTCCCCGTCGAGACGCTCGGCACGGAGATCCTCGCGCGGATTCTCGAAGGCGGCGCGTCGGTCGCGTCCGAGGCGGGCGTGGCCATCCTCGGCGGTCACACGATCAAGGACGACGAGCCCAAGTACGGGCTGGCCGTTACTGGAACCATTCGCGAAGATCGTGTCGTTAGAAACGGCGGAGCCCGTCCCGGCGATCTGCTGCTCCTCTCGAAACCCGTCGGGACGGGTATCCTGACCACCGCGCGCAAGCGCGATCTGATCGACGAGGCGGCCCTGCGGCCCGCGATCGAGCAGATGGTCCGCCTCAACGACCGCGCCTCGCGCGCGATGCTCGCGCACGGCGCCCACGCGGCGACCGACGTGACGGGCTACGGGCTGATCGGACACGGCGGCGAGATGGCGCGTGCCTCCGGCGTAGCGCTCGCGATCGAAGCGGCGAAGGTGCCGGTCTTCGACGGCGTCCTCGAACTGATCGCCGCCGGTGCCGTCCCCGGCGGAACGCGCGACAACCTCGCCGAGCACGCCGCGTTCACGACGTACGCGGACGGCGTGGACGAAGCGCATCGCATCCTTCTCTCCGACGCCCAAACGTCCGGCGGCCTCCTGATCGCGATCCCGCCCGACGGCGCACGGCGCGTCCTCGCCGACCTGGCCGATCTGGGCAGCGTCGCGGTGATCGGCGAAGTCCGCGCCGGCCCCGCCGGAACCATCACCGTCAGTTGACGGCCGAACCCTCTGAATCGATCGCCTTCACGTGTAACGTGTGTGGCGCCCGAACCTCGGCGATCGTCTTCGGCCGGGAAGGCGCGCCGTGCGAACGGTGCGGCAGCACGGTGCGGATGCGCGCAGCGATTCGCGGTCTCTCGCATGCCCTGTTCGGGGCGGTCATGCCGATCCACCAGTTTCCACGCCGGCCCGCGCGGCGCGGCATCGGGATCAGCGATTGGGAAGGATACGCTCGCCGCCTGCGCCGGGTGTTCAGCTACCGCAATACGTTCCTCCACCGCAAGCCGCGGCTCGACGTCATGTCGCCGCCGGCGGCCGAAACCGGGAAGAACGATTTCGTCGTCGCGATCGACGTCTTCGAGCACGTTCCCCCGCCGGTGCGGCGCGCTTTCGAAGGAGCGATCTCACTGCTGAAACGCGGTGGCGTATTCGTCTTTTCCGCACCCTACACCGGAAACTCGCAAACGGTCGAGCACTTTCCCGACTTGGGGCGACACGTCGTCACGACACTCCTCGGGCGCCCCTGCCTCGTCTATGAATCCGCCGATGGGAGGCTCCGCCTTCGGACGGATCTCACCTTTCACGGCGGTGAAGGCGCGACGCTCGAAATGCGGCTGTTTTCCAGGGACGACATCATCGCGCACCTGACCGCCGCGGGGTGCGTAGACATCCGCGTCCTGGGGGATGCGCCGGAATGGGGGATCCTGTACGACAACGACTGTTCCCACACGATCATCGCGGTACGGGCGTGACGAGATCCGAATCGCGCCCCAGACGGCGTCGCACGATCGCGCGGATGTCGTCCCGTGCCATATCAGCGGACAGCGCACCGACCAGCACGCCATCGCGGTCGAGCACGAAGATGCGCGTGTCGTGCGCCGCAACGTCGTCGAGACGCGTCACGGGGTGCACTCCGAGCGCGGCCTCGTTCGCTTCGAGCGCGGCGAGCTCGCCGACGGCGCCCTGCACGTCCCCGAAGTGGGCGACGTACCGATCGACGCGCGCCCTCGTATCGCGCCACGGATCGATGTCCACGAATGTAACGCGCACCGACCGACCCGCGCGATGCGAGAAGCCGAGCCCGGACAATGTGCGCAGCGTCAGCGGGCAGCGATCCGCGCAGCCGACGTAGCCGAAAACGACCAGGCGCGGGCCCTGCGCCAGCCTCACCGGAGCGCCCTCCGTCCCGGTGAGCGGTGTGTCGGCGGCGTGGTACGCGCCGGCCGCGCCGATCAGCTCCGGGCCGGCGCGCGCGGCGATCCAGCACAGGAACGCCATCGCCGCCAGGACCGCACCGCCGGCGAGAACGCGGGCGATCATGCGGGAAGCGGCGCGGGACGGGCCGCGAAACGGATCGGCAGGTTCAGCAGTGCGGCCGCGAAGCCGACGACGACGGTCGCGACCCACACCGGCGCGTACGAACCGGTGAGCTGCAGCGACAAGCCGCCGCTGAGCGCGCCGAGAAATCCGCCGATCTGGTGGCCGACGAAGCAGACGCCGAACAGTGCGCCCAGGTTCGGCAGACCGTGCAGCCGCGCGATCACCGCGTTCGTGAGCGGCACCGTTCCGAGCCACGTCAGCCCCATCACGACGGCGAAGGCGAGCGTCGAGACGGCCGTCACCGGGACGACGAGATAGATCACCGTCGCGCTCGCGCGCACGGCGTACAAACCGGCGAGCAGCATCTGCGGCGGGACGCGGTCGGCGGCGCGGCCGAACGCGAAGCTGCCGATGATGTTGAAGAACCCGATCGTCGCGAGCGACGCCGCCGCGACGTTCGCGCCGACGTGGCAGGCGACCAGATAACCGGGCAGATGCACGCCCATGAACGCGAGCTGATAGCCGCACGCGAAGAAGCCCGCGGTGAGCAACAGGAAGTTCGGATCGCGCAGCGCCGTGCGGATCGCCGAGCCGGTCGATTCCGCCGGGCCCGCTGCGCTCGCAGCGGCGCCGGCGTCGCGACGCCGGCCGAGCGCGATACCGACCGGCGCGGCGGCGAGCGCGATCGCCGCCATGACCAAGAGCGCGGTACGGAATCCGGCCTGACCGATCGCGATCTGCGCGATCGGGACGAGCGCTACTTGGCCCAGCGACCCGCCTGCGGCCGCGAGCGCGACCGCGGTCGCGCGCTGCGTCGCGTCGGCCGCGCGGCTCACCGACGAGATGACGACGGCGAAGGTCATCGCCGCTTGGCCCAGCCCGACCAGGACGCCGAACCCGAGGACGACGGCCAGCGCGCCCGGATCGACCGCGACCGCCGCGAGCCCGAGCGCGTAGAGCACCGCGCCGCCCGCCACCACGGGCGCCGGACCGAACCGGTCGGTGAGCGCACCCGCGAAGGGCTGCGCGAGTCCCCAGATGAGGTTCTGAAGCGCGATGGCGAGCGAGAGCAGCCCCACCGTGACGAGGTGCTCGCCCGCGATCGGGCCGATGTACAGGCCGAAGGTTTGCCGGACGCCGAGCCCGACCGAGATCACCAGCGCGCCGGCTGCCACGACGCCGGCGATCGAACGAAGGTTCGTCATGCCCGCGGCCTACCGATGCGCTCGTACACGGGCCTGTGTACGAATCAGGCGATGGACCGAGCGCCGTATACAGGTCGGTATACGGGCGATCCGCAAGCGTCCCGGACCATGCGACTGCACGGACCGGCCGGGCAACCGATGGCGAGCCACATCGCCGAAGTCGCCGCCGCCCTGTTCTACAAAGACGGCTTGCACGCGGTCGGCGTCGACCGCGTCGCCGACGCGGCGGGCGTCACGAAGCGCACGTTGTACCGTCACTTCCGGAGCAAGGACGATCTGATCGCCGCATCGCTCCGCCATGCGCCGCGCGTTCCGTTTCCCGAGTACGGTCCGCCGCTCGAACGCATCGCCGGCGCGTTCGACGTGCTCGAAGCGTTCCTCGACGGCACCGACTACCGTGGCTGCCCCTACATCATCTTCACCGCGGAGCTGACCGCGCCGAGCCACCCGGCGCGCCGCCTGATCGAGAAGCTGCTGCTGCGGCGCCGCACGTGGTTCCGCGACCGCGCCGCGGAGGCGGGTCTCGGCGATCCGGACGAGGTCGCCGAGGAGCTCGACGTGCTGTTCGACGGTGCCGTCGCTTCGGGCGCCAAGCGCGGCGACGCGACCGCGGCGCGGACGGCGAAGCGCATGGTGCGGCTGGTTCTGGAGCGCGCCGCGCCCCGGCTGCGCCGCGTGAAGTAGCGCCGAGCGGCCGTTCCGAAGAGCGGCCGATGCGCTTCGACGCGATCGTGCTCGGGCTCGGCGGGATGGGCAGCGCCGTCGCGGCGCACGCCGCGCGCCGCGGCATGCGCGTGATCGGGATCGAGCAGTTCGGGCCGGCACACGCGCGCGGCTCCTCGCACGGCGAGACGCGCATCATCCGGCAAGCGTACTTCGAATCTCCCGACTACGTGCCGCTGCTGAGGCACGCCTACGAGCTGTGGGACGCGCTCGCCGCGCACACCGGGACGACGCTCCGGGTGCAGACCGGCGGGCTCTTCGTCGGACGCCCGGAGACGCCCGTCGTGGCGGGGACGCTCGCGAGCGCGCGGCAGTGGCAGCTCGCGCACGCGGTCTACGACGCGGCCGACATGCGCGCGCTGTTTCCGATGCTCACCCCGCATGACGACGAGATCGCGGTGTACGAAGCGGTCGCGGGTGCGCTGTTTCCGGAAGCCGGCGTGCGCGCGCACCTCGACGTCGCGGCGGAGCACGGCGCGGAGCTCCGCTTCGGCGTGCGCGCGCGCGGCTGGGACGCCGGCGCGCTCGGCGTGCGCGTCGCGCTCGCGAGCGGTGAACGGATCGACGCGGAGCGGCTGGCGATCTGCGCCGGGCCGTGGTTCGCGCGCATCGCACCCGATCTCGCGATCCCGTTGCGCATCGAGCGGAACGTGCAGATGTGGTTCGCGCCCGGCGAGCGCGACGCGGTCTCGCCCGAACGGCTCCCGATCTTCGCGCTGGAGCGCGACGGAAAACGGATGCTCTACGGCTTCCCTGATTTCGGCACCGGCGTCAAAGCGGCGTACCACGGGAGCGGCGTCGACGCCGATCCGGACGCGCTCGACCGCACCGTTCGGCCCGACGAGATCGGCGCCGTGCGCGAGGCGCTGGCCGGTTTCGTCCCGGCCGCGGCCGGGCCGTTCTTGCGCGCGGCGCCGTGCATGTACTCGCTGACGCCCGACGAGCACTTCGTCATCGGGACGCACCCGCGCGAGCCGCGCGTCGCGCTCGCCGGCGGGTTCTCGGGGCACGGCTACAAGTTCGCGCCGGTCGTCGGCGAGATCGTCGCCGCGCTTCTCGCGGGCGAAGCGCCGGCGTTCGCACCGAAGCTCTTCGACCCGGGACGGTTCACCGCGTCGTTCCCGGCTGCACGCTGATTCATCCGGGCCGGCGAGGCTCCGCCGGCTCGGTCGCGAACGCGCTCGCCATGGCAACGGCTCGGGTCTTTGGTCCGCACGTCTCCGGCACGTCGGTGCTCGGCGTGCATATCGGCGCGACGACGGAGGTGATGCGCGACGACGCGGGCGGACAACCCGTACCGCAGTCGCTCAGCGTCGTGCTCTCACCGCCGCTCGGTCAGAGCCAGACGATCTCGAGCCTGACGAACGGTCAAAGCGCGACCGTGCAGATCACCCCCGGCATCTCGGTGACGGGGACGATCGACGACTGTCACACCACGGGCGGCAACGGAACCCCGGCGCTGTTGGTGTTCAAGTTCACGCTGCGCGCGTCGGGCTCGGTCCGGGTCGGTCCGTTCCATGTCCCGCTCTCCGCCCAAGTCGACGCCTTCGACGTGCATGTTCCGGTCGACGCCGCCGTTCACGAACAGATCGCGAGCGCTCACACCACGCCGGGCTGACGTCCGTCGTCATCCGCCTCGGTATGGAATGATCGAAACCGATCCGTTCCGCTCGAGATTCGCGGGTTGAGGCCCGGAAGCAGTACGCAGTCGTACCGACGCGTCTCGCGCTCGTGATCTATTCTGATCGAGCCTTGAGTGAACTGGATTCGATCGTTTGCATGTGCGGTCACGAGCGCACGCTTCACGACACCAGCGGCTGCGCTGCGTTCCTGGGTGGTTTCGCGGCGACGCAGCAGATCAAGCGGTATTGTCCCTGCAAAGCGCGCGGAAGCGCACTGTTGTCGGTCATCCGCGACATCGTGCTGCAACCGTCCGTCGTCGCGGAAGTCCGGGTGCGCGAGCGTCCCGGTGCGGCGATCGGCGTCTGTGAGTCTCCGCCCGCGCTCGAGCTCGGCGTCTCCGCGGAAGACGTGGTCGCCGCGATCAAGACGCGGCTGCTGAACGCGATCTCTCCGCCGACCGACGGCTCTAGCCAAGCGGTTCGCGTCGTTCACGAACGCGATCGTCGAGCGGACGTCCGCGTCGAAGTCCTCCGAGAGGCGGAAGCATCATGAGCGCGACGCCGCCGATGATGACGGCGCTCGCGAGCGCTTCGAGCGGTGTGAAGCGCTCGTGGAACAGCAGCATGCCGAGGATCACCGCGACGATCGGGTTCACGTAGGCGTAGGTCGAAGCGAGCGCCGTGCTCGCGGTCTGCATGGTGTAGACGTACGCGCTGTAGGCGACCAAACTCCCGAACAGCACCAGCCATGCAAACCCGCCGAACGACGCCGCCGCGATCGCGTGCGGATCGAACGCGCGCCACTGACCGAAGACCGCAGCCTCCAGCGCGAGCAGCGCGCCGCCGACAAGCATCTGGAGCGCCGTCGCGAGGACGAAGCTGCGCGGCCGTCCCGCGCGGCGCTGATAGATCGAGCCGAACGACCACGAGATGCTCGAGAGCAGTGCGACGACCGCGGGCCAGAGCGGGATCCCGCTGGTCGCCTTCGGCTGGAGCAGCAGCGCGAGGCCCGCGAAGCCGAGCAGCATCCCGACGATCGCGAGCCGCGTCGGACGCTCCCCGCCCCAGACGAAGGCGACGATCGCCATGAAGACCGGCGAGAGCGAGAGCAGCAGCGAGTTGATCCCGGTCGGCAAGTACTGCACCGTCCATGCGGTCGTGCCGTTGCCGATCAGCAGGAGCGTGACGCCGGTGACCGCCGCGCCGGCGAGGTCGTCCCGCGACGGGCGCGCCTTGCCGCGCACGACGCAGATCGCGTACAGGACGGCGCCCGCCAGCAAGAAGCGGCACGACGCCATCACGAACGGCGGCATCGTCGCGACCGCGTAGCGCATCGCCGCGAACGTCGATCCCCACAGGAGCCAGACGGCAGCGACGGCGAGGATCAGCCGGACGTCGAGTCGCGAGGCCGCGCGAAGCTCCGGCCGAACGACCCCGATCCCGGGCGGATTGGCCTCGACTGCTCGCTCGATCGTTCCGCTGGACACGGTCGTACGACACGCGCGGGCGCAACGCCGTTGCACGCGCGCGCCGTCTAGCCGCGCCGTTTCCGCGCGTGATGGAACGGTGCGATGAAGCCGACTTTTGTCCGTTACGGGTCCCTCGCGGTCCCGCTCTCCGCGCAGCGTCAGGTCGACGCGGCGTTCGCCTACCTCGCGCGCGACGCCGCGGCTCGCTCGGTGATCGAGCGGGCCGAGCGCTCGCGGACGCCGCACCGGATCGTCATCGACCACCACGGGCGCGACGCGTACCAGCCGTGGTCGCACGCCGTCGTGTGGGATCCGCACAGCGCCATGCGCGTGGGCAACGGCAGGCAGTCACCGGCGCTCGGCCTCGTGCACGAGCTGGCGCACGCCGCCGGGGACCCCCGTTTCCGCAGGCTGCACGACGTCCCCGACGCCGCCTACGACGACGCCGAGGAACGCCGCGTCATCACCGGCGTCGAGCGCCACGCGGCGCGCACGTTGCACGAAGCGACCCGCCATGACCACGGCGGGACGCTCTACGACGTTCGCGAGCCGACGATGCGCTGAGGCACGACGGGATTGGTCAGCGGCGTTTCGGCGTGGTGCCCGTCGTGGCGCCGTTCCGCGCGGTGCGGGGGGCGCGCTGCCCGTTGGGACCGCGCTTCGCGCTCGGGCGCAGCGCGACGACGTTGTTCGCGCGCCGCCCGTTGCTCTCGGTCGCGCCGAGGAGCACCGGCGTGATCATCCGCTTGCCGAGCGCGTTCGCGAAGACGTCGCTCAGCTCGTCGACGAGCACGAACTCCATCGTGTCGCGGACTTCCTTCGGGACGTCCTCGAGATCGATCTCGTTGCGCCGCGGGAGCAGCACCTTCTTGATCCCGGCCCGCTTCGCGCCGAGGACTTTCTCCTTGACGCCGCCGATCGGGAGCACTTGCCCGGTGAGCGTGATCTCGCCGGTCATCGCGACTTCCGGGTCGACCTTGTGGCCGGTCAGGAGTGACGCGATCGAGGTCGCCATCGCGATCCCCGCCGACGGACCGTCTTTCGGGATCGCGCCGGCCGGGATGTGGATGTGGAGGTCGTGCTTGGCGAACCAGTCGTCCGCGAGCCCGAGCTCCGAGGAGCGCGAGCGCAAGAACGAGATCGCCGCGGTCGCCGACTCCTTCATCACGTCGCCGAGCTGGCCGGTCAGGGTGAAGTTGCCCTTCCCCGGCATCGCCGTCGTCTCGATGAACAGGATGTCGCCGCCGACCGGCGTGTACGCGAGCCCGGTCGCGACGCCGACCGTCGCCGTCCGCCGCTTCACTTCGTTGTAGAAGCGCGGCTTCGAGAGAAAGTCGACGAGGTTCTCCGGCTTGATCCGCAGCTTGTACTTCGCGTCCTCGGCGATCTTGCGCGCCACTTTGCGGAACGTCGTGCCGATCTCGCGCTCGAGGTTGCGAACCCCCGCCTCGCGCGTGAAGTCGACGATGATCTGCTTGAGCGCGGTATCGCTGATCGCGACCTGGTTCTCCTTGAGCCCGTTCGCCTTCTTCTGTTTCGGGACGAGGTACCGCTTCGCGATCTGGAGCTTTTCGAGCTCGGTATAGCCGGCGAGCTGGATGATCTCCATCCGGTCGCGCAGCGGACCGCTGACCGAGTCGAGCGTGTTCGCGGTGCAGATGAACAGCACGCGCGAGAGGTCGAACGGCAGGTCGAGATAGTGGTCGCGGAACGTGTTGTTCTGCTCCGGGTCGAGCACTTCGAGGAGCGCCGACTGCGGGTCTCCGCGGAAGTCGCCGCCGACCTTGTCGATCTCGTCGATCATCATCACCGGGTTGTTCGTCCCGGCGTCGCGGAGCGCGCGGACGATCGTGCCGGGCATCGCTCCGATGTACGTGCGGCGGTGCCCGCGGATCTCGGCTTCGTCACGCACGCCGCCGACCGAGAGGCGCACGAACTTGCGTCCCATCGCCTTCGCGATCGACTGCCCGAGCGACGTCTTGCCGACGCCCGGCGGGCCGACGAAGCAGAGAATCGGGCCGGTCAGCTTGTTCTTGAGCTTGCCGACGGCGAGGTACTCGACGATGCGGTCCTTGATCTTCTCGAGATCGTAGTGGTCCTCGTCGAGGATCTCCCGCGCGCGCCGGATGTCGATCTGGTCCGAGGTCGAGATGCTCCACGGAAGCTGCGCCAGCCAGTCGAGGTACGTGCGGATGACGCTGTACTCGGGCGAAGCGGTCGGAACTTTCGAGAGACGGTCCAGCTCCCGGTCGGCCGCCTTCTTGACGTCCTCCGGCATGTTCGCTTCGTCGATCTTCTTGCGCAGATCGTTCGCTTCGGCTTGTTGCGGGTCGGTCTCGCCGAGCTCTTCCTGGATCGCGCGGAGCTGCTGGCGGAGATAGAACTCGCGCTGGTTCTTCTCCATCTCGCGCTGGATGTCGGACTGGATCTTGTGACCCAGCTCGACGACCTCGAGCTCCTTGGTGATCAGCATCGTGAGCTTGCGGAGCCGCTTCGAGGTGTCGCGCTCTTCGAGGATCTCCTGGCGGTCCGCCGTCTCGAGCCGCATCGTCGACGCGACGAAATACGAGAGCAGGTTCGGATCGGAGATGTTGTTGACTTCCATCTCCATCTCGCGCGGCGCCTGCGGCAGATAGCCGAGCAGCTTCTGGAACAGCGAACCGAGGTTGCGCTGCATCGCGACGAGCTGATCGCCTTCGCGCGTCACGTCGGGCATCTCGGTGAAGGTCGCGGCGAGATACGGCTCGGTGGCGACGAACTGGTCGATGCGGAAGACGGGACCGCCGGCGACGATGCAGCGCAGCGTGCCGTCGGGGACCTTCAGCATCTTCTGGATCGTGCCGATCGTGCCGACACGGCGGAGATCGTCGGGACCGGGATCTTCCGTCTCTTTGTCCTTGAGCGCGACGAGGCCGATCTGCTTGCCTTCGCGGAGCGCTTCCTCGACGAGCTGGATGCCGGGGCGCTTCACCACGGCGAGCGGGATCACGGTGTTGGGGAACAGGACGGCGTCCTGCAGGGGCAGGATACCGAGAATCTCGGGCGCCTTGTCGGGCTTCGCCATTACGCGGGGGTCCTTCTGACCGTCATGCGGATCTCGGTCCGCACGATCGGAAACTGCTTTGATTTCGCGAGAGGGAGACGGATCGTCAGGATGCCGTCCCGGTAGAGAGCCGTGGCGCCCTGTTCGTCGACCGGAAGCGGCAAACGGATCTGCTTGAGAAACTCGCCGTACTGGATCTCCTTGCGGAGGAGCGACGCGTTCCGCGAAAGGTCGCGCAGCTTTCGCACGCCGGCGATGGTGAGGCAGTCATCGCCGATGGAGACGTGGAGGGCGTCCGATTCGGCACCGGCGAGCTCGACGTGCACGACGATCGCGCCGTCGTCCTCATCGAGATGGACGTCCGTGTTGGGCTCGAAGCGGCCGTGCGCACCACGGGGTGTGAAGAGGCGCTCGAACTCCAGTATGTCGTCGTGGTTTCTCACTTAGCACTCGTTTCAACACTCTGCTAGGACCATCGGTTGCCCCGAGACGTTCGGCCCGCGGCGAATCCACACCGTCCACAAGGGCGTGTGCAAAGTAATGCGGCGTTAATGTAAGCAAGCGCACGTGTGGCGCGTCCGGGACGGGGTAGGACCTGGGGACGACGAAAGTCGGGCGACCAGGCATCCCCCGCGCGCTTACGAGCAGGTCCATGGAATCGACTCTCCCCGAAGCCGGCAGCGGCGCGGATCTCGTACGAGCCGCGCTGGTCGAGCGTGTCCGAGCCGCCCGCCCCGCGATCGTGTCCTTGGTGGCGCCCGCCGGCTTCGGAAAGTCGACGTTCGTCCGGCAACTGCTCGGGGGCACCGGACCGTCGGCGACGTGCGACTGCCGAGGCGTCGCCTCCGACCTCGACCTGGCACGGCGGATTCTGCCGGCACTCGCCGACGAAAGCCCGGAGCGCAGCGCGAGCCTCTCCCAGAGCGAGACCATGCTCGGCGACGGCCACGCCTCGGCGGCCGACCGCCTCGGCGTCGCGCTCTCGGCCTGGCGCGTCCGGATGCAGCCGACCGCCTTCGTCTTCGAAAACGCCGAGGACGCGATCGCCGATCCCGGCGCGCGCGATTTCCTGGCCAAGCTCCTCGCCGGGCGGCCGGAGCCCCGCACGATCGTGATCTGCTCGCGCGCCTCCCTCCGCACGCACCTCTCGCGTTTCGCCGCGCCGCACCGCATCCTCACGCTGCGTGCCGCGGACCTGGCCTTCACGCGGGACGAGATCGCGGCGATCTTCGCCCCGACCGGCGCAGGCGATGCCGCGGTCGAACGGGTCTCATCTGTCTCGGGCGGTTGGCCGATCGCGGTCCTGCTGCTCGCGCGCTTCGCGCACGAAGGACGGCTCGACGCGCTGCTCGACAAGCTCGACGACGTCGCGTACGAGGAGCTCCACGAGTACCTCGCCGACCAAGTGCTGGGCGACATGCCGCAGCCCGTGATCGACGGGATCCTCGCGTGCGCCGCGATCCCGCAGCCGGCCGAGCGTGACGTGCGGCTCGCGCTCGGCGACGCCGAGGCCTTCGAGACGTTCAACGCGTTCACCAAGATCTCGCCGTTCGTGACGCGCGACGACGACACGTACGCCGTCCACCCGCTGGTCGCGAGCACGCTGCTCGAGCGCCATCCCGGCCGCGTCGACACGCTGCTCGCGCCGGCCGCCGCCGCCTACGAGAAGGCCGACGAGTTCCAGCGGGCCGCGGAGATCCAACTGGCACGCGGTGACCAGCAGGCCGCCGCCGACGTCCTCGAACGGATCGAGATCCTGGAAGGCGAGCTCCCTCCGCCGATCGCGTACTCGCGCGTGCTGGCCTCGCTCGACCGCGCGGTGGTGCTGCGCTGTCCGCGCCTGTGGTCGGTCACCGCGCTGCTGCGCACGTTCACGGTCGACTCGCGGCTGCTGCTCGACGAAGTCGAGTCGATTTGGACGAAGCTGCCGGCCGATGCGCCGGCCCAGCTTCGCATCTACCTCTACATCTTCCGCGTGCTGATGCTGAGCTACGTCGGCGAATACGAGAGCGCGCTGACGCTGGTCGACGACTTCCGCGCGCAGATCGCGGCGCCCGACATCCCGCTGACGCGCGTCCACGCGCAACTGCTCTTCCTGCGCTCGCTGATGACCGCGCGGATCGGCCGGACGAAGGAGGCGGAGCGGGATCTCGAAGCCGCCTGGCCGTTCATCAACGAGACGAGTTTCATGGCCGGCGGAACGCTCGTGACGCTCGGCGCGGACATCGCGCGGGTGCGCGGCGACCGCGCCACCGAGCGGGAGCGGCTCGACCGCGCGATCGAGATCGCGCGCAAGACCGGGTTCAGCAACTTCATCGCGTTCTACGAGACCGAGGCGACGTTCGGCGCCTGGCTGGCGGGCGACGACGCGGATTTCCTTCAGCACGCGTTCGCGCTCGAGTCGGAGGTCGTGCGCGAGGGGATCCGCGGGTTCGCCTTCTTCTCGGCATGCGCGCGCGGGCACGCGGTCGAGCCTCAGCAGGCCGACCACGCGAAGTGGATCGCAGCGGGCTATCTTGTCGCGGCCGGAAGCGCCGAGGACGAACAAGCGGCGCTGCGCTACGCCGACATGGCACGCGAGGCGGCGGCCAGCAGCCGCTCACCCTTCTACCAGGTCCTCGCCTCGCTGGCGGTCGCGGAACTGAGCGCATCGCGCAGGCGCGCGCTGCGCGCCGAGGCAGCCTCGATCGCGCAACGCATCGATGCGACCGAGCTGCACGAGGCGATCGAAGCGATCGGACGCGGCGAGGACGCGGGGTTCCTCGAGGCGTTCGTGCGGCGCTACCGCCGCGGCGCCGATGCGGAGCCGCAGCGCGCGGGACTGGTCGTCGAGCTCGTGACCGGTCGCGTGCTTCGCGACGGCGAGCCGGTCACGCTCGCCGAGCGCGAGCACGCGCTGCTGACCGCGATCGCGGTCCGCGCCGAGGCGCTCTCGCGCGACCGGCTGACCGACATGCTGTGGCCCGATCTGAGCGAAAGCGCCGCGCGCAACGCCTTTCACGTCTGCCTGCACCGCCTGAAGTCGCGGCTCAACGACGAGAGCGTCGTCGTGCGCACCCGCGAAGGTTACCGGCTGGGGAGCGACGTCCGCGTCGACCTGTGGGAGATCGACCGCGCGCTGGCCGGGCTGCGCGCCGCCGAGGCGTCCGGCGGGGGCCGAACGGAACGGTTCCGCGACCTCTACGAGCGCTTGCGCGCTTCGCGCCCGCCGAAGTTCGAGGCGTGGGAATGGTTCGAGCCGATCGAGCGTCATCTGCGCGAGCTGCGCTGCGAGGTCGCGCAGGCGATGGCGAAGCACGCGCTCGACGAAGGCCGCGCCGCCGACGCCCTCGCGCTCTGCCACGAGATGATCGCATACGACCCGTGCGACGAGCCGGCGCGCGAGATCGCGATCCGCGCCTACCTGGAGAGCGGCGACCGTGCCGCGGCGCTGCGCCATTTCCGCCAGTACCGCGACGTGCTGCAGAGCGAGCTGCAGTGCGAGCCGTCGGAGACGCTCGCGGAGCTCGTCGGCGCGACGGTGTAGCGCTACACGCCGGAGCGGTTGCGGTCGACGAACTCCTGCCAGCCGGCGGGGCTGATCGAGAGATCGCCCCGGAACGGGTAGTCGAGCTCGAAGATGAGGACGAACAGGGCGGCGATCATCGCCGCGACGACGCCCGTCATCAGCAGTTGGGTGCGCAGGTTCGGTAGCCCGACCAGATAGCAGAGCGCGATGATGACGGCGGCGCCGACGACCAGGATCGTCCACTCGAACGTGCTGACCCCGCTGTTGTTGTCGTCGATGCGGCGGTGGCGTGAATCGTGCAGCGCGCCGAGGTATCCGAGCGCCGCCGACTGCGCCGTTCCGGCGCCCGCCTCCGCGGGCCGCGCGCGCGCGACGTCCTCGAACATCCGCGTGAGCACGGCCTCCGCCGCGCTGCTGCTGCGGCCGTTGCGCATCGCCGGCCATTCGTCACGGACCAGGAGGTCGGCGTACGCGATCAGCGAGCTGCGTACTTCGCGATCGAGCGGCGGCGGCAGGCCGCGCGCGACGTGCCACAGATCGCTCGCGGCGCCGGCCTCGACGGCGACGCGCTGAGCCGTACCGTCGAATTCCTGCCAGACGATCGCGATGATGAACGCGAGGGTGACCCCGAAGAGCCCGCCGACCACGCCGAGCACGATCCCGCCGACGTCGTTGTGCGCGCGGAAATCGACGCTTTGGAAGCGACGCCGCACGGCGACATGTCCGGCGATCGCGATCAGCGCCGCGGCGAGCATCGCGAGGATCAGCAGCAACCATGCCGGGACCGCGTAGAGCGCGGTCGCCGCGGTCGCCACTCAGTCGACCTCGCGCGCGTTCAGGTCGACCTGCGCCCCGTTGATCCCGCTTCCGCGATCCGAGGCGAGAAACGCGAGGACGTCGGCGACCTCCTGCGGCGTCGCGGCCGCGGAGAACTCGTCCGGATCGAGATACCCGCGCGCAGCCTCGGTCGCGACGCCGCCGAGGACCAGCGCGTTCGCGACGATGCCGTCGGCCTTGTGCTCGCGCGCGATCGCCTGCATCAGCACGTTGACGCCCGCCTTGGCGACGCCGAACAGCCCGCGCCCGGGTGCGGGCTGCTTCGAGGAGCCGGCGGTGACCACTACGATCCGGCCTCGCGAGCGCGCGTCGTCGCGGAACGGCTGGCGGAGCATCGCGCGCAGCGCCGGAAGCGCCAGGTTGTACGCGGTTTCGGTGAAGGCCGCGACGTTGACGCGGAGGTCGTCCAACGTCGAGTCGACCAGCCGCGTGACGCGCCCTTCGCCGGCAAGGCTCACGACCGCGTCGACGCGGCCGAAGCGCTCCACGCATGCGTGCACCGCGGCTTCCGCCTGCGCGGGGTCGCCGAGGTCGGCCGCGAACGGTGTCGCCGCGGCGCGCTCGGCATCGTCGAGAATTCCGTCGATCGCGGCGCGTGCGCGCTCGAGCGAGCGCGAGACGACGATCACGCGCGCGCCTTCGTGCACGAGCGTCGCGAGCGTCGCGCCGCCGACGCGGCCGGTCGCGCCGGCGAGGACGATCGCGTCGCCGGCGAGCCGCATCAGCGCACCTTCAAGTAGTCGGCCTGGAAGACGTAGAGGGACGGAACGGGGACGCAGTCTTTGACGGCGGGGTGGTACGTCGAGTTCCGGGCCGCAAAGAGCGACGGGTTGTTCAGGAGCGCGGAGGGTGAGTCTTGGATCCTCACGCCGGTGACGTGCCCGTCGGCGTCGAGCGAGACGACGACGTGCACGGTGCCGCCGATCCCCTGCTGCTGCGCCATCGGCGGGGTATCGACGGGGGCTGCGTGCACGACGTACGCCGGGAAGGTCGGCACGACGCAGGCGGTGACGCTCGGCGGCTCGTCGCCGCGGCGGCACAGCTCGCCGTCGGCGTTCGCATCCGGCCGTCCGAGCGTCTGCGTGATGCGAAGCATGTTCGGGCCGACGCGCTCGAACCGCCAGTCGCGGATCAGCGAGGCGCCACCGCCGGGATGCTGCATCTCCCCCTGCATGATCCACGAATCGCCGGTCCACGCGGGGGCCGACCCGGCGAAACCGGCGCCGTCCGGCGTGACCGTCCAGTTGCCGCTCGCGTCCCGGCGGAAGGTCTCGCGCCGCTCTTCGGTGCCACGCGGAAAGAAGCGCTGCTCCGTCATCACCACCGTGTCGGGCGCGGGCTGCTCGACGGCGATTCGCGCGCTCCCGCCGACCGCCGTGCGGCACGTCCACATCCCGGCCAGGTCCGCCAAGCGATCGGGCACCGCGGCGTGCGCAGGTGCCGCCGCGACCAGCAAACCGAGCGTCAGAAGCGCAGACCCGAAGCGTCTCATGCACGTGCGATACGCCGCGCGCCGGAGAGTCCCCCGGTTACCTGGCGCGCTCGCGAACGTAGAAGACGTCGAACGCCGGAGTCCAGCGCTCGCCGCCGTCGGCCGAGGTCGCAACGAGGTAATGGACCCGCCCGTCGCGGAGCGGGGTGATGGTCACGCGGTTCAGCAGAGGCGGCCCGGTCGCGCGGTCGATGAGCCCCTGGAAACGCACGCCGCCGCCCGGCGCAGCGGCGACCAGCACGCGCTCGCGAACACCGCCGCGCCGTGTCGCCCGATCGCTCAGGTACAGCTTGCGCCATTCGTTCGCGAACGCGTCGTAGTGCAGGACGCCGAAGCCGTGCGACCCGTCCGCGTCCGTCCACGTCTCGGTGATCGCGCATCCGCGCAGGATGCTGCGGACGACGTCGTGCCCGGCGAGCGTCCCGTTCACGGCGTCGACGACCGTCCACGAGCCGAGCCAGAAATCGAGCCGGTGGAACTCGGCGACCGATGCGCACGCCGGTTCGTTCGCGGCGCGCGCCGGCAGCGATGCGGCGGCGCCGAGCGCGACGGCCGCGGCGACGAGGGCCGCGAGCGACCGCGTCACATCCGGCCGGCGCACGAGGCGCTCACCACATCGCGTAGACGAAGCGTTGCTTCGCCGCGGTGTCGTAGACGAGCCGGATCACGTACGGCGGTTGCCGTGTGACGTAGCAGTGCATCACGTCGGCGGTGCCATCGCCGTTCACCACGGTCGCATCGGCTTGCCACACGGAGACGGTCGTTCCCGGTTTCCCTTCGATGGTCGTCGGGCCGAGAACGCGGACCGGAACGTCCTGCGCCGCCGTCTTGAACTCGCCGATCGCCGGGATCGTGTACGCGAGCCCCGCAGTGAGCGGATACGTCGCGACCAGCAAACAGTACATCCCGCCGTTGAAATCGTACGGCGCCGCGGCGGCCGCTGCTCGTGATTCCACGGGACGAAGCTGGTTCTCGCCGGTGGCATCGAGCTGCCACACGCTTGGGCCGTCGAAGCGGCGCAGCATCGCCTCGCCGGACGTGCTGCTGAACGTGCTCGAGATCGGCAGCATCGTGTCGGCGGCGAAGACGTTCCCGAACGTGCGGGTGAGCTTGGCGGACTCGAAACGTGCGACTTGCACGCGCTTGTACGCGGGCTTGCCGTCGACGACGACGCGCGTCAGTACGTCGCTCCACGATGCGACCGGAACGGCGGTGCCGTCGGCTTTCGTCACCGTCACCTGCCACAGGTTCGTATAGGGCTGCAGCACCGAGCCGTCCGGCTGCGGCGGCGCGCCGAGAACCGAGCCGCCTGCGGCGAGGAACAGGACCAGGCCGGCGAGGCCCGCACCAATCGGGGCGATCGTCACGACTTGACGATACCGCATCAGCCCCGCGGCGGACTGTCGGAAGGCTGCCTTCGGCCCTTCGGCGCCGGAGGCGCGAGGAAGCAGTGGGCGGCGTGATCGTTGACCACGCCGACGGCCTGGAGAAACGCGTAGCAGATCGTCGAGCCGACGAAGCCGAAGCCGCGGGCGCGCAGACCCTTGCTGAGCGCGTCGGAGAGCGGCGTTTTCGCCGGGACGCCGGCGCTCGTGGGCGGGCGGTTCAGCACCGGCTTTCCATCCACGAACCGCCAGAGATACGCTGCGAACGAGCCGTGCTCGCGCTGCACGGCGAGGAACGCCTGAGCGTTGCGGATCGACCACGCGATCTTCGCCTTGTTCCGGATGATGCGCTCGTCGACGAGCAAACGCGCGACGTCACGCTCGCCGAAGCGCGCGACCTTCACCGGATCGAACTCGCGATACGCTCGCCGGTAGCCGTCGCGGCGGTTCAGGATGGTCGACCAGGACAGGCCGGCCTGCGCGCCTTCGAGGATGAGGAACTCGAAGAGCACGCGGTCGTCGTGGACCGGCGTCCCCCATTCACGATCGTGGTACGCGATCATCGCCGCGTCGTTGCCGGCCCACGCGCAGCGTCGGAGCTCGCGGGGCGCCGTCGACGTGAGCGCTCCGGTGGAAGGACGGCGCGACGGCGTAGTGGCGCTTGAACTCGCGGTAGAAGGACGCCTCGCTGCCGTAGCCTGCTTCGAATGCGACATCGATGGTACGGTTCGACGTGGCGCGCAGCCGATCACTGCACCATCGCGCCCGTTCGCGCCGCAGCCAGGCGGAGACGGAAATCCCGTCCCGAGCGTGCAGCGCTCGCGTCAGCGCGCTCGGAGTCCTCCCAGTCGCGCGCGCGAGGTCCGCGACGGTCCGAATCTCGGCGGGTGCGCGCGCGAACGCTTCGCGAGCCGCGCGAACCAAAAGCTCGGGATCGTCGACGCCCAGGCGATCGGGGCGGCACCGCAGGCAAGGCCGAAAGCCGGCAGCCTTCGCATCGTCCTGCGTCGTGAAGAATTGCACGTTCTGCCGGTACGGCTTTCGCCCCGCGCACGACGGTACGCAGTAGATCCCGGTGGTGACGACCGCGGTGAAGAATTCGCCGTCGTACTGCCGATCGCGCGCGATGATGCGGTCGTAGCGCTCGTCGTCGGTCATGAGTCGGCCGCGCTCGGTTCTCGACGGGCCGCGACCGCAATCAGCGCGGCGAGGGCCGTCGCAGTGGCCGCCGCGGCGCACACCGCAGCGTACCCGCCGCGACCCATCAGGCCCGCGGCCGTTGCGGTGCCGCCGCAGAATCCGAAGGACAGCGCGGCCTGGTTGAGCGCCAACGCTCGGCCGCGCAGGTGTGCCGGCAACGCAGAGAGCCAGGCGGTCACCGAGGTGAACGCGGCGTTCTGCGTGACGCCCCAAAGGCAAGCGACCGCACACGCGGTGGCGATCGAGGTGGCCGCTACGGGCAGGACCAGGAGCACCACGGTCTGGAGCGCGAGGGCCGCGATGAACGACGTCGCCGGCCCATAGCGGTCGTACTGACGGGCGTTCAGCGTACCGGCCAAGAACCCGGCGCCGTAGCAAAGGACGACCAGTCCGGGACCCGTCGCATCGCCTCCAACGTGATCCCGGAGCACTGATCCGAGAAACGCATAGGCGCCGTAGAACCCAAAGAACAGGCCGAACGTCGCGCCGACGATTTGGACGACTCTGATGGGCAGGCCGCCAACGGCTGCAATCGCGGTTGGTGCATCGACGCGGATTCTGGCGGCTACGATCAGCGTCGGAACCCACAGCACTGCGAGACCGACCGGGATCATGCGCCACCCGACGGAACGAGCCGCGAGCGAGGCTGCCGGAACGCCGGCGAGCGTCGCGAGCGCCCAGCCCGCGTTCACCTGTCCGAGCGCTTCGGCTTTCCGTTCCGGTCCGGCCAACGAGCCGACCGCCGAGACGAATCCCGGTAGCGCAAGGCCGGCCCCGGCGCCACCCACGGCGTAGGCGACCAGCAGCCAAATCCACGACGCAGCGGACGCCATGACGATCAGTGCGGCGACGTGCGCGGTACCGCCGAGCAGCATCATCGGGCGAACGCCAAGCGTGCGGTGAAGCATGGCCGCAGCGAGTGCCGTCGTGCCCATCGACAGCCCGTACACGGACGGAACGGCGCCGACGCTCGCGACCGGAGCACGCAACGACGCCGCGACGTCACGGAGCAGCGGAGCGAGCAGCAGCGCGAAGGTCCCCACCACGAAGGCGGCGCCTGCCGAAGCGACGACTGCCGCGCGAAGGTGATCGAACCGCATTCCTCAAGCAAAGCGGAAAGCCGTCCGGCGCGCCTCTCGAAAAGCCCGTTCGTTTTCCTTGCTTCCGCGTGTCGGCGAATGCGCCGTTACGCGGGCGGGGCGCCGGCACGGCGATAGGCGCGCTCGTCGTCGAGCATCGCGCGCACCAGCGGGAGAATCGCCTCCGCCTGCCACACGCCTTGCAACGCCGCCCGGTCGCCGTTCGCGTTGACGAGCTCCCACGACGGGCGCTCCGCGCAACCGATCGCCGCGAGGCGCGCATTGCCGTCGTGCAGCCGCTTCACGATCGCGTCGGCACGCATCGCATCGCGCAGCGCCGACTCGTCGACGCCGGTGAACTTCGCGACGGCTCGCGCCGCTTCGGCTTCACGGCCGAGCAGCAAGCCGTCGACCATCGCCGCGCGCGAGACGCGCCGCGCGAGGATGACCGGATTCGCGCCGAACGAGACGCCCGCCGCGACGGCGGCGTTCGCGTGCCAGGTCGTCGTTTCGGCGGTTTCGCACCATGCGGCGTCGAGCTCCGTTCCGTACGCAAGCGTGCCGCGCCGGTAGAACCATGCTTCCAACTCGTGCGAAAACCCGACCGGCGCGCCGTCTCCGACCGGTGCCAGCACCGTCTCGAGCTGGACGTCGTCGGCCAGCGTCGCGCGGAGCGCGTCGATCGCCGGCTGCGCGGCCAGGCACCAATGCGAGAGGACGTCGACGAACGCGGTGACCTTCATGAAAGCGACATTCGTCGCAGTGCGCGCCCCTTCCGCGCGCGCGAACGAGATTTGTTCCGCGCACGCGAGCGGCGAGGAACGACGATTGCCATGTTGTGGAATGTGATGACATTTTTGCGGCAGCGCTGAACGATCGCACCATTCGCGCGATGCCGACACGTGGTTCAATACGGAGACGATGTCGATGTATGAACCGTCCCCGATCGGGCGTGAGCCCACGCCGCAGGATCTCAAGGCCGCGGCCGCGTCGCTTGCGCTGCTGATCGCCTTGTTCGCCGTGTTCGCGTTCGCGTCGCCGCGCGATCCGACCAAAGTCGTGGCCGGGCTGCCGTGTTCGATTCTGTCGGAAGAACAGATCAGCGGCGTGCTCGGTACGCCGATGCGGCTGATGCCCAGTTCGGGCGCCGTGTGCCAATACGCCTCGACGGAGAGCGGCGTCGAGCGCAGGCTCTTCGTCGTCGCGCGCCACGAGACGTCGTTGCCGGGGCCGGCGCGCGACGTGGTCACGCTGCACGGGATCGGCGACGCGGCGATTCGCTCCGAGAACGGGACGTACGTGCGCTTCGGTGACCGCGCGTTCGCGTTCACGATCGTCCCGCGCGCCGTCGCCGGCGCGAACGACGCGGAGCACGAGCTGCGCCTGGCCACGATGGTGCGTCGCCCGCTCGTGGCACGGATGCCGTAGTCCGCGCCGGAACGGAACGTCCGGCCCGCCCGGAGAACGGCGCTCCGTGCGGGTCGCTGCGCTGGTTCTCACCGTCGCGCTGACCGCGTCGCTGCTCGGCGCCGAGCCGAGCGCGCGCGCGGCGACGGCGGCGGCCTGCGGCCCGACCCAGCGCGAACGGCTCGAACGCGCGACCGGCAAAGCGAACATCTACGTGCCGGGGACCGCGACGCCGATCTGCGGCGTCGTCCTGGACGAGCACCGCGACCCGCACGCCGTCGTCGCCGCGCCGGACGGCACGGTCTACGTCGCGGCCATCGGTCAGGGTCTCTTCGCTGTGGATCAAACCCTTACTACCGCCAATGCCGTGCCGTTCATGGAGTCGCGGCGTGGAGCGAACGATACGCGGCAGATCGAGATGGTTGACGGTGAGCTGTGGCAGGCCAGCGTCGCGGGCCTGGCCCGTTTCGACCGCAGGGTGGGGC
>DASWSC010000302.1:0-9896 GCA_036402855.1 Candidatus Elarobacter sp.
ATGCGAGTGAGCGTGGCCCTTCGCAGACCGCCATGGAGATCTCGCGAGACCTGAGGTGGCTTCGACTTGGTCCTTCGCGCCAGTTCGGCTGCCGTCACGTGCTGAGACGCCATGATCGCCTGCACGAGGTGCTCGATGTCCGCCGCCTTGGTCATGTGCTCGATGCGCGCGGCGCGTTTCGGATCGCGCATCGTGCGTTCGACGAGCGTCGTGCCGCCTCGCTTCTTTCTCGCCTTAACTGCGTTCATAGTATGCCCCCTCGTTCACCAGCGCTCGGTAGACGTTGCGGCTCTTGATCGTTTGCTTCACGGCTCGATCGCCGGACTTGTCGCGCCGTTCGGACTGCTTGACGTAATGATGGCAGACGACCCATGTCGGCCCCGCCGCCTCGCGGAATGACGTGAACCGGTGCTTTCCGGCCTTCACCGCGACAATCAGAGGCTCTGCATGTTCTTGGTTCACGCGCGACTCGGCCGGCCGCTTTCCACGTTCGACGTTTCCCCAGTGACGGATACTGGCGAGAAACTCGTCCTGGCTCGCCTGCGGCAAGATTTCGTACGCATCGAGGCCTGGCATCGAATCGTCGGATGACCAATACCACTCGAAGCTACGATATCGGCCATCATGAATCGAGAGATCTGCCTCCGTTCGCACCTTCTTCGCCACTTGATTATGATAACATCTATGTTACCATGGGACAAGGCGCCGGCGTGGTTAGGTGTCCTCGGCGGAGCCGCCGAGGTAGATCGCCTGTACTCGCGCGTCGCGCGTGAGCTCGGCGGCGGTGCCGGAGAGGGCGACGGCGCCGCCTTCGAGGACGTAGGCGCGGTCGGCGTGGCGCAGCGTGAGGAAGGCGTTCTGCTCGACCACGAGCAGCGCGGTCCCGTCGCGCGCGAGTTGCGCCGCGAGCGCGAAGATCTGCTCGACGATCTGCGGGGCGAGGCCCGTCGACGGCTCGTCGAGCATGAGCAGCTTCGGCTTCGCCATCAAGGCGCGTCCGATCGCCAGCATCTGCTGCTCGCCGCCCGAGAGCGTGTACGCCGGCTGGGTGCGGCGCGCCGCGAGCGGCGGAAAGCGCTCGTAGATCACGTTCAGCTCCGCGGCGAGGCGGTCGCGGCGCGTCGCGAACGCGCCCAGACGCAAGTTGTCGTCGACGCTCATGCGGCCGAAGAGCTGCCGCCCTTCGGCAACCTGCAGGCATCCGAGCCGCACGGTTCGCTCGGTCGTCGCTCGCCGAAGATCCACCCCTTCGAACGTGATCGTGCCGCCGCGGATCGTGGTGCCGTAGCGAGAGATCGTCCTGAGCAGCGTCGACTTGCCCGCGCCGTTCGGTCCGAGGACCGCGACCAGCTCCCCCTCGCCGACGTCGATGTCGACGCCGCGCAGCACCTCGATCGAGCCGTACCCCGCGCGCAGACCGCGCACCGCGAGCAGCGGACGTCCCGTCACGACGCCGTCCCGAGGTACGCCGCGATCACCGCGGGGTCGCTGCGCACGGTCGCGACCTCGCCGTCGGCGATCACCCGGCCGAAGTTCAGTACGATCACCCGCTCGGAGATCGCCATGACGAGCTTCATGTCGTGCTCGATCAGCAGCACCGTCGTCCCCGCGTCGCGGAGCGCGAGCAGGTCGGCGTGCAGGCGCCGGCGCTCGTCGTGGTTCAGCCCGGCGGCGGGCTCGTCGACCAGCAGCAGCCACGGCTCCGAGGCGACCGCGCGCGCCAGCTCGACGCGTCGCCGGTCACCGAACGCGAGATCTTTGGCGACGACGGCTTGCAGATCCGCCAGCCCGAGCCGGTCGAGCACCTCGCGCGCGCGCCGCGTGACCGCGCGCCGCGGGACGCGCAGCGCCCCGGCCGCCACGTTCTCCAGCACCGTCATCTCGTCGAACAAGCGCGCGCTCTGAAACGTCCGGCCGACGCCGAGCGCGGCGACGCGATGGGGCTGCTGCCCGCTGACATCGACCCCGCCGATGCGCACGTCGCCCGCCGAGAGCCGCCCGATGCCGCAGATCGCGTTGAACAGCGTCGTCTTCCCGGCGCCGTTGGGGCCGATCACCGACGTCAGCGTCCCTGCGCGCAGCGCGAACGAGACGTCGTCGACGGCGACCAGGCCGCCGAAGCGCTTGGTCACGCCGCGTACGGCGAGCGGCTCTTGCGACGGCGCGAGGACGGTGCGCGGCGCAGCCGCCGGAGCGGCGGCGGCGCCGAATCGGGAGCCGTTCGCCGCGCCGGCAGCGGCGCGACGGCGCGCGCGGATCAGCGGTGCGCGGACGACACCGAGGATCCCGCTCGGCGCGAAGACGACGAACGCGATGACGAGCGCGCCGTACGCGACTTCGCGCCAGTTGTCGTACTGGTGGCCGACCACGTTCAAGAAGCCGATGAGCGCCGCGCCGAACAGCGCGCCCGCGACCAGCCCGCCGCCGCCGAGCACCACCATCAGCAAGAAGTCGACCGAAAGAGCGATGCCGACCGCATCGGGGTTCACGAGACCGAGAAACGCGGCGAACATCGCGCCGCCCGCCGCCGCGAGCGCGCCGGCGTACGCGAACGCGAAGATCTTCGCGCGCCGCGTGGGGACGCCGATCGCTTCGGCGGCGAGCTCGTCGTTGCGAATCGCCTCGAAGGCGCGCCCGGCGCGCCCGCGCAGCAGCGACAGCGTGAGCAGCGCGACGGCGAGCGCGACGATCCACGCCGCCCAGTACGCGGGGTAGCCGCTCAGCGTCAACGGTCCGAGTTGCGGATACGGGATGTTCGTGATCCCGCTGGCACGCCCGAGGAACGGCGCCGCGTGAAAGACGCCGACCGCGATCAGCCCGAACGCGAGCGTCGCCATCGCGAGGTAGTGTCCGCGAAAGCGCAGGGCGATGAACCCGAGCCCGGCGCCGACCAGCGCGGCCACGACGATCCCGGCCGGCGCGGCGATCCAGAACGAGAGCCCGCGGTCGACGGTCAGGTAGCCGACCGCGTACGCACCGATCCCGAAGAAGCCCGCTTGGCCGACCGAGATCTGGTTCACGTTCCCGAGCAGCACCGAAAGCCCGATCGCCGCCGGGGCGAAGATCGCGACGTACGTGCCGGCCTGCGCGAGCCCGGCATCGCCGCGCGCGACGATCCCGAACGCGACCACCAGCGCCGCGAAGACCGTCAGCATGCGCGCGTCGTCGCGCAGCCGCGCGGTCAATCGCGCACCGCCTCGCGGCGGCCGAACAGCCCTTGCGGGCGGAACAGCAGCATCGCGAGCAGCAGCGAGTAGACGAGCGGCTCCGCCACGTCGTTTCCGAACTTCAGCGTGGTGAAGGCCTCGAGGACGCCGACCAGCAGCCCGCCGGCGACGCATCCGACCGGCGACTCGAGCCCGCCGGCGATCGCCGCGACGAATCCCTTGATGGTGAGGGCGAAGCCGCCGGCGCCGCCGACCAGCGTGATCGGTCCGATGATCGTCCCCGCGTACGCGGCGAGCGCGATGCCGAGCCCGACGCTGATCGCGCGCGCGGTGCGCACGTCGATCCCCACCAGGCGCGCGCCGAGCGGGTTGTCGGCGGCGGCGCGAATCGCCTTGCCGTAGTAGGTGCGCTCGAAGAACGCGTAGAGCACGACGAGCGCGATCAGCAGCAGGCCCGCGACCCACACCGACTGCGCCGGGATGAACGTCGACTGCACGGTGATGCTCGGCCCCGGGAAGTTCGGCGGCGCGTGCGGCTCCGATCCCCAACCGGGGACCAGCGCATGGCCGTAGAGCAGCACGAAGACGGTGCCGATCGTCGCGATCGTCGCGCCGGTCTCGCCGCCGCGCCCGGCCGGCCGCAACACGAGGCGCTCGAACGCGATGCCGAGCACGAACCCGGTCAGCGTCGCACCGGCCAGCGCGACGCCGATCGGCGCGTGCAGCCGCTCGACGAAGCTGTAGGCGATCAGCCCGCCGACGATCGCGAACTCGCCGTGCGCGAAGCTCACCACGCGCGTCGCGCGGAGGATGATGTGGATCCCGAGCGCGACCAGCCCGTACTCGCTGCCGACGGTGAGCCCGGCGATCAGCAGTTGCAGCACGGGTCTACGCCGTCGTTCGAACCGCGCGCGCGATCAGGGCGCGCCCCAGGTTCCGTTGCTGGCTTTGGCGATGTGCACGTCGGCCGGGACGAGCCCGTTGTGATCGGTCGCGGAGAACTTGAACGTTCCGTCGACCAGCGGGATCGGCTTCCCGGCCTCGAGCGCGCTCGCGAGGCTCGTCCCGTCCGTCTTCCCCTTCGCTTCGCGCAGTGCGGCGGCGATGATCTGGACCGCGTCCCAGCCGTTCGCGGCGAACGAGACGATCGGCTGGTGGTACTCCTTGTCGTAGAGCGCCGCGAAGGCGCGCTGCTCGGCGTTCGGAGCGCCCGCGAGCGGCGATGCCGAGTACACTTCGCCGGCCGCGCCGCCGCCCGCCACGTTGAGGATCGCGGGTGACAGGATCCCGGATGAGCCGAGGATCGGAACGCCGAGTCCGAGCGTGCGCGCGGCACGAATCGCCAGCCCCGGCGTCGTCGTCGCGCCCCAGAGCACGACCGCGTCGGGCTTCGCATCGCGCAGCTTCACGATCTGCGGCGTGAAGTCGGTCGCGGTCCCCGGGTAGCTCTCCGAGCCGACGACCCCCATCGAGAGCGATTTCGCCTCGGCGGCTGCGATCGTCGCGCCGCCGCTGCCGTACAGGTTCTCGTCGTGGAGGATCGCGACGCTTTTCGTCCGCAGCCGCGACTTGGCGAACGTCAGCAGCGCGATCGCCTCGAGCTGGTCGCGCGGGTTCACCTGGAAGACGTTCTTCACCACGCCGCGCGGCGAGCGCCACAGCGACTCGGTCGGCGTCGTGTAGACCTGCAGCACGTTGGCGGCGCCGGTGACGCGCGCGACGGCCGCGCTCGTGTCGGTGCGCGTCCCGCAGAAGATCGCGACGTGGCCGCTGGCGATCATCTGCGTCGCGAGCTGCGCCGCGACGTCGGCCTTCGCGCCGTCGTCGACGACGTCGATCTGGACCGGCCGGCCGTTGATCCCGCCGTGCGCGTTGATCTCGCGCTCGGCGAGCTTCACCGCGTTCGACTCGGGGACGCCGAGCGGCGCCGACGGGCCGCTGGTCGAGAGGATCGCGGCGAGCTTGATCGGTTCGGGCGCCGCGCTCAGCGGCGCGGGGGCCGCGCCGGCGGCGAGCGAGGCGATGCAGGCGGCGGCGAGCACCGTAACGAGGGTTCTGGTCATACGAATCCTCCAGGCAGGAATCCGAACTCCGCTGCACCGCAACGTAGCACCACCGGAACCGTTCTGTCAAACAACCTTTTGCCGAAAGCCGAGGCGCCACGATGGGCACCGCCCTCGACGTCGATGCGCTCACCGCGATCGACGTCCACGTCCACGCACACTTGCCGGAGGGCGAGGACACGGAAGCCGCAGGCGCCGCGCGCCGCTATTTCGGCGACGCCGGTGTGCCGCTCGCGCTCGACGAGGTCGCGGCGTACTACCGCGAGCGCAACATGGCGTGCGTCGTGTTCAGCGTCGACGAGCGGCTCACCGGCCGCCCGGTGTTCCCCAACGACGACGTGCTTGCCGCCGCGGCGGCGCATCCCCGCACGCTGATACCGTTCGTCAGCGTCGATCCCACGCGCGGCGCCGCCGCGCTCGCCGAGGCGCAGCGCTTGATCGCGGCCGGCGCGCGCGGCTTCAAGCTGCACCCGCCGCTTCAGGAGTTCGAGCCGAACGACCGGCGCATCTACCCGTTCTACGAGGTCGTGCAGGCGGCGCGGCTCCCCGTCCTGTTCCACACCGGGCACAGCGGGATCGGCACCGGGATGCGCGGCGGCGGCGGCGTGCGGCTGAAGTACGGCCACCCGATGCTGATCGACGACGTCGCGGTCGATTTCCCGGACCTGCCGATCGTGATGGCGCACCCGTCGTTTCCGTGGCAGGACGAAGCGATCTCGGTGTGCCTGCACAAGCCGCTGGTCTACATCGATCTCTCGGGCTGGTCGCCGAAGTACTTCTCGCCCTCGCTCGTGCAGTACGCCGGGACGCTGCTGCGCGAGAAGGTGCTGTTCGGTTCGGACTACCCGATGATCACGCCCGATCGCTGGCTGCGCGACTTCGCGGCGCTGCCGATCCGCGACGAGGTGCGGCCGCTGATCTTGCGCGAGAACGCCGCGCGGCTGCTGGGACTGCGGTAGCGCCCGGCTCGTCGAGCCCGGCGATCCGGTTGAGCGCGGCGAGCAGCCGCTTGCGCTCCAGCGGCGCGAGCGCCGCGCTCATCCGGCGCTCGTGGCGGTCGTGGAGCCGCCGCGCGCGCACGAGCATCTTGCGCCCCTCGTCGGTGAGGTGCAGGCCGTTCGCGCGCCCGTTCCGCGCGACGCGGCGCAGCAAGCCGCGCCGTTGCAGCGCGTCGAGCAGCGGAACGAAGTTCGCCTTCTGGATCCCGAGCGCGGCGCACGCCTGCGACTGCAGCAGCCCGGGATTCGCGTCGATGACGGTGAGGACGGAGAAGTGCGCCGGCCGCAGGTCGACCTCGGCGAGCGTGTCGATGAAGTCCTGAAAGACCCTGAGCTGCGCGCGCCGCAGCGCGTACCCGACGTACTCGTCGAGCGGTCCGAACTCGCCGGCGACTTCGGGCTTGAGCGGCTCCACGCGGCGCTCTTCGCGGCGACCCGCCTTGACCCCGGCCATCGTTCATGGTTATATCACATAATAATGCTGCTGCCGCCATCGCTGGCGTTCAGCCGGGACGGCGACGTCGGCGTCTTGGAGCTGCGCCGGCCCGAGAAGCGCAACGCGCTCGACGACGAGACGGTGCTCGGGATCGAGCGCTTCGCGGGGTCGCCGCCGGAGGGGCTCGGCGCGCTGGTGCTGTGCGCGGCGGGCGACCATTTCTCGGCGGGGCTCGATCTGAGCGACGTGCAGTCGCGCGATCTGGCGGCGTCGGTCGCGCACTCGCGCCTCTGGCACCGCGCCTTCGAGGCGCTCGAACTGGGTACGCTCCCCGTCGTTGCCGCGCTGCACGGCGCGACGATCGGCGGCGGCCTCGAGCTCGCCGCCGCGTGTCACCTCCGCGTCGCGGAGCGCTCGACGTTCTACGCCCTCCCCGAGGGACAGCGCGGGATCTTCCTCGGCGGCGGCGGCTCGGTGCGGCTCCCGCGTCTGATCGGAACGGCGCGCGTGATGGACATGCTGCTGACCGGTCGCGTCCACGACGCCGAAGCCGGGCAGGCGCTGGGGATCAGTCAGTACCTGGTCGACGACGGCGCCGGGCGCGCGACCGCGCTCGAGCTCGCGCACCGCATCGCCGGGAACGCGCGCATCTCGAACTTCGCGATCTTGCAGGCGCTGCCGCGGATCGCCGACGCACCGGCATCGATCGGCTATCTCACGGAAGCGCTGGTCGCCGCCGCCGCGGCGACGGGCGACGAGGCGAAGGTCCGCGTGCAGGCCTTCCTCGACAAGCGCGCGGCGAAGGTGACGCGCTCGTGAACGTCGCCGGCCACGCCGCGGTCGTCAGCGGCGGCGCCTCGGGGCTCGGTGCCGCGACCGCGCGCCGGCTCGCGGCGCTCGGCGCGAAGGTCGGGATCCTCGACCGCGACGCGAGCCGCGCCGCCGCCGTCGCCTCCGAGATCGGCGGTATCGCGGCGGCGTGCGACGTCGCCGATCCGGACGGCGTCGCGGGGGCGCTGGAACACGTGCGCGCGCAGCACGGCGCCGCGCGCATCCTCGTGAACTGCGCCGGGATCGGAACGGCGCGGCGGATGATCGGACGCGACGGCCCGATGCCGCTCGACGAGTTCGAGCGCGTGATCCGCGTGAACTTGATCGGCACGTTCAACGTGACGCGGCTCGCCGCCGCGGCGATCACCGCGCTCGAGCCGCTCGCGAACGGCGAGCGCGGCGTCGTCGTGATGACCGCCTCCGTCGCGGCGTTCGAAGGGCAGATCGGACAGGCCGCCTACGCCGCGTCGAAAGGCGGGATCGCCGCGCTCACGCTCCCGCTCGCGCGCGAGCTCGCGCAGTTCGGCGTGCGCGTGCTGACGATCGCGCCCGGGCTGTTCGAGACGCCGTTGCTCGGCGAGCTGCCGCCGGAGGCACAGGCGTCGCTCGGCGCATCGATCCCCTTCCCGAAGCGCTTGGGGAGCCCGGACGAGTACGCGCAGCTGGTCGTGCAGTGCTGCGAGAACGCGTTTCTGAACGGGGAGACGATCCGGCTCGACGGCGCGCTGCGCATGGCGCCGAGGTGAGCACGGCGCGCGCCGCGTCGGGCGCGCGCGTGCTGCGCTCCGACGTGCCGCTGCGCGCGTATCCCGCGCGCCTCACCGACGACCTCGTGCGCTGGGCGAGCGCGACGCCGGACGCGGTCTTTCTCGCCGAGCGCGAGGGCGAGCGCTGGCGCACCGTCTCCTACGCCGCGATGCTCGAGCGCGCACGGCGGATCGGCGGCGCTCTGCTCGGCGCGGGTGGGTCCCCGGCGCTGCCGCTCGCGGTCATCGCGGAGAACGGGATCGATCACGCCGCCGCCGTGCTCGGCGCGATCTACGCCGGCATCCCCGCTGCGCCGATCTCGACGGGCTACGTGCGCCACGACGCCGACCCCGCGCGGCTCCGCGCGCTGATCGGCGTGCTGCGGCCGTTCGCGGCGTTCGTCCCCGGCGCGGAGGCGGCCGCGCGCTTCGCCGCCGCCGTTCCCGATGTGCCGGTCGTCGGCGGCGTCGCGGAGCTCGACGGCGATCCCGCCGCCGCCGATCGTGCGCACGCCGCCGTCGGCGCCGAGACCGTCGCGAAGATCCTGTTCACGTCGGGCTCGACCGGAACGCCGAAGGGCGTCATGATCACGCATCGCATGCTCTGTGCGAACCAGACGATGGTCGAGCAGGTGTGGCCCGACGCGGCGCGCACGCCCGTCCTCGTCGACTGGGCGCCGTGGAGCCATGTCGCCGCCGGCAACAAGAACTTCGGGCTCGTGCTCCGCAACGGCGGCACGATGTACGTCGACGCCGGGAAGCCGGCCCCCGGCGCGTTCGCCGCGACGGTACAGAACTTGCGCGAGATCGCACCGACGTTCTACTTCAACGTGCCGCGCGGCTGGACGCTGCTGTTCGAAGCGCTCGAAAACGACGATGCGCTCGCGGCGACGTTCTTCTCGCGCGTGCGGATCCTGCTGAACGCGGGCGCGAGCATCCCGGAGTCGCTGCGCGCGCGGCTCGACGTGCTCGCGCGCCGGCATGCCGGACGCGACGTCCCGGTCGTCTCCGCGTGGGGCCTGACCGAGACTGCACCGATGGCGACCGCCGTGTGGGGCGAGCGCCCCGCGGCGCGCGAAACGATCGGCACGCCGGTCCCCGGCGTCGAGATCAAGCTCGCGCCGTTCGAGGACCGCTACGAGCTGCGCGTGCGCGGGCCGAGCGTGACGCCCGGCTACTGGCGCAACGCCGACGCGACGGCCGCGGCGTTCGACGACGAGGGCTTCTTCAAGACCGGCGACGCGGGCTCGCTGCTCGACGAGGACGACCCTTCGCGCGGGATCGTGTTCGGGGGGCGGCTCGCGGAGAATTTCAAGCTGTCGTCCGGGACCTGGGTGAACGCCGGGCTGCTGCGGCTCGAGGTGATCGAAGCCGGCGAGGGCGCGATCGAGGACGTCGTCTTCGCCGGCGCCGACCGCGACGAGCTCACCGCGATCGTCTTCGTCCCGCACGCGCTGCAGCACGACCCCGCGGCGCCGGAACGCATCGGCGTGGCGCTGGCGCTGCACAACGCGCGCAATCCGGCCAGCTCGACGCGCGTCGCGCGCGCGCTGATCGCGAGCGAACCGCCCGACGGCGCACGCGGCGAGATCACCGACAAGGGCTCGGTGAACCAGCGGCGCGTGCTGGCGAACCGCGCGCGCGACGTCGCGCGG
>DASWSC010000303.1:0-9698 GCA_036402855.1 Candidatus Elarobacter sp.
GACGACGCGGAAGCGTCGAAGCCCGCGCCCGACATCGTCACCGCGGCGCTGCAGAAGGCGGGCGTCGCGCCGGGCGACGCGGTGATGGCCGGCGACACGCAGTACGACGTCGAGGCGGCGCACCGCGCCGGCGTCGCCTGCGTCGCGCTGCGCTGCGGCGGGAACGACCCGGCGACGCTGCGCGACGCCGACGCCGTCTACGCCGATCCGGCGGAGTTGACGCGCTCGCTCGACCGGCCGCCGTTCGCGTTCTCGAGGGCGGCGTCGACGGCGCCGTAGAGGTCTTTCATCAGGAACGGCTTGGTGAGAAACGCGTGCCAGCCGTCGAGCGCGGCGGGCATGCGCAGCGCGATACGGACGAGCGGCGTCCCGTTCGCGCGCGCGGTGAACTGTTCGGCCGGCATCCCGAGCCGGTCGGCATCGACGACGGCGACGTCGAAGCGCCCGTCGGCCAGCGTTCGCAGCAGCTCGTCGCCGCTCGTCGCGACGCTCACCGCGAAACCGTCGTCGCGCAAGGCATGCGCGACGTACGAGCGCGCGTCGCCGTCGACGTCGAGCAGCGCGATATGGATCGGCGCCACGCTGCGGTGCGACGGCCGCGCCGGAACGAAGACCCGGAACGTCGAGCCCTGCCCTTCGACCGACTCGACGTCGACGGCGCCGCCGTGCAGATCGACGATCGTCTTGGTCAGGTAGAGGCCGAAGCCGGTCCCCCCGATCCCGAGGGCGCGCGCGTTGCTCGCGCGCGCGAAGCGGCCGAAGAGCTTCCCGCGCTCGCTCTCGGGGATCCCGATCCCGCGGTCGCGCACCGCCAGCTCGACGCCGCCCTGGCGCGCGCGCAGCGCGACCTCGATCGCCTCTCCGCCCGGCGAGTACTTGATCGCGTTCCCGATCAGGTTCTCGACGACTTGGCGCAGCCGCGCCGCGTCGCCGGTGACGACGAGGTTTCCGCCCATGACGCGCAGATCGATCGGACGCGTCACGCTGAAGACGCGCACCACCTCGCGCACGAGCACGGTGAGGTCGACGTCGCCGAGCGAGAGCGCGAGCTCGTTGTGCTCGAGCCGCGAGAGCGCCAGCGTGTCGGTGGCGAGTGACGCGAGCCGCATCGCGCTCGAGGAGATCATGCCGAGGTACTGCCGAGCCTCCTGATCGAAGCGCTCGTCGTCCGAGAGTACGTCGGCGAAGCCGACGATCGTCGTCAGCGGGCCCTTGAAATCGTGCGCGAGCATCGCGATGAGGTCGTTCTTCACCTGGTTCAGCTCGACGACCGCGTCGCGCCGCGACGCCAGCTCCTGGTACAGCTCGACGTTGCGCGCCGCGACGGCGAAGTACTGGCCGAGGAGCCCGAGCGCGAAGACGTCGGCCGTTCCGAACGGCGAGGTGCGCTGGACGTCCAGGACGTACGCCGTACCGCCGCCCGAACCGGGGACGCGCACGGCGGCACGGTGCTCCAGCTCGTCGAGGACGCAGACGTCGCTGCGCGAGGCCAGCGCGACGAAGGCATCGGCCGGCGCGGCGTCCTCGTGCAGCGAGAGGTCCGTCGTCGCGGCGAAGCCGCCGCGAGGCCGCGGCGCGTACAGCGTCGCTTGACCGTCGACCAGCTCGTGGACGCCGAAGAGCAGCGCTTCGACCAGGACGCTCGGCTCGAGCGAGGCGAACAGCGTGCGCGCGATCGAGGTGATCGCGGTCAGCCGCTCGTTCTGCATCGTGAGCTGCGCGCCGCGCAGCACCTGCTCGGTGACGTCGCGCTGGACCATCACGTAGTGCGTCGTGCGGCCGTTCTCGTCGACGAGCGGGCGCGCCGACGCTTCCGTGTGGTAGTACGAGCCGTCGAGGCGGTACGAGATGTAGTCGACGCGCGAGGGGCGGCCGGCCAGAATCTCGGCCCGCATCGCGACCAGCTTCGAGCGGTCGGTCCTGGGGCCGAGGAACTCGTCGGCGCGGCGGCCGAGGACGTCGGCGGCGGATTTCGCGCCCTTCATCCGCACGAACGCTTCGTTGGCGTAGACGATCGTCGGGCTGTCGGCGGCCGTCGCGCCCGGCTTGCCGATGATGATCGGGTCTTGCGCCACCTCGATCGCGGCGGACAGCAGGCCGATGCGCTCCTGCGCGCTCGCGCTCTCGGTGACCAGCCGCAGCAGCGCGCGCCGCGCCTCCATCTGCTCGACGACCGCGTCGGCGATCGCCGCCAGCGACTTGCGCTGCTCGGGCGTGAGGCTGCGCGCCTTCCGATCGATCACGCAGATCGTGCCGACCGCCTCGCCGTCGGGCGCGCGCAGCGGAACGCCGGCGTAGAACCGGATCCCCGGCTCGCCCGTGACGAGCGGGTTGTCGGCGAAGCGCGGGTCCGCCGTCGCGTCGTCGACTTCGAAGATCCCCTCGTCGAGGATCGTGTGCGCGCAGAACGCGAGCTCGCGCGGCGTCTCGCGGATGCCGAGCCCGACCGCCGACTTGAACCACTGCCGGTCGGCGTCGATCAGCGTGATCAGCGAGATCGGCGTGTCGCAGAGCTCGCTCGCGAGCCGGGTGAACGCGTCGAAGAGCGCTTCGCTCGGCGTATCGAGGAGCTCGTATTCGCGGAGGGCGGCAAGCCGCCGCTCCTCAGACGGCGGGATCGGTGCGGGCGTTGCCATCGACGGTTCCGACCCGCTTCGCCTCGACGAAGGCGAGGACTTCCTCCAGGGGCTTCGCGTTGAGGATCTCCGCGGCGGTCGCCCAGCCGCGACGCGCTTGGCCGACGGCGTAGGCGACGTTCTCGAGCTGCCCGGCGTCGTGCGCGTCGGAGTCGCAGGTGAACGTCACGCCGAACTCCCGCGCCCGCCGCACCAGCGGGCTCGGCAGGTCGAGCCGGCTCGGCTGGCCGTCGATCTCGAGCGCCGTTCCGGTCCGAGCCGCCGCCGCAAAGACGGCGTCGTGGTCGAAGTCGTAGCCGGCGAAGGTCTCCACGTTGCGACCGGTCGGATGCCCGATGATGGTGACGTACGGGTTTTCCATCGCGCGAAGCAGCCGCGCCGTCATCACCTCGCGCGACTGGTTGAACGCCGAGTGCACCGAGGCGACGACGATGTCGAGCTGGGCGAGCACGTCGTCGTCGAAGTCGAGCGTCCCGTCGGCGCGAATGTCGACCTCCGCCGAGCAGAGCGTGCGGATTCCGTACCGCTCGCCGAGCGCCCGCACGCGTTCGCGTTGCGCGCGCAGCTCGTTCGGATCGATGCCGATCCGCCCGCGGCCCCATGAGTGGTCGCTGATGGAGTGGTACGCATAGCCGCGCGCCGCGGCGGCGGCGATCATCGCCTCCAGCGTATCGCGTCCGTCCGACCACGTGCAGTGCATGTGGAAGTCGCCCTTGATGTCGCCGATCTCGACCACGGCGGGAAGCGTTCCCTCGCGCGCGGCGTCGATCTCGCCGGTGCCGAGCCGCATCTCGGGCGGGATGTACGCCATCCCGAGCGCCGCATACACCTCCTCTTCGGTGCGGCAGACGATCGTGCGCCCGTCGGTCAGGTCGACGATTCCGTTCTCGCTGACGCGCAGGTTCTTGCGCACCGCCAGCTCACGAAACTGGATGTTGTGCTCGCGCGAGCCGGTGAAGTGCTGCAGCAGGTTGCCGTAGAGATGCGCCGGGAGGACGCGCAGGTCGATCTGCAGACCGCCGGCGAGCCAGATGCTGGCCTTCGTCGGGCCTTCGGCGAGGACGGCCTCCGCGCGGTCCCAGGCGGTGAACGCGGCGACGACCGCGTCGGCGCTCTCCGAGGTGCAGATGACGTCGACGTCGCCGACGGTCGGCTCTTGGCGCCGCACGCTTCCCGCCGCCGTGAGGTCCTGCGCATCGGTGTACTTCCGGAGGTACGCGATCACGTCGCGCGCGACCGGGAGGGCGACGCCGAGCGGCGTGCGCGTCGTGCGGCCCTTGTACGAGAGGACGCCACGCCGGATGTTCTCGATCGACTTCGCGCCGAGGCGCGGGATCTCCGCAAGCGCGCCCTGATCGAGCGCGCGCTCGAGGTCGGCGAGCGACGCGATCCCGAGGCGCTCGAAGAGCTGCTGCGCGGTCTTCATCCCGACGCCTTGCACCCCGAGCAGCTCGATCAGCGTCGAGGGGTATTTGCCGCGCAGCTCCTCGAGGTACGGGTCGGTTCCCGTGCGAGCGATCGTCGCGATCCGCGCGGCGATGCTCTTTCCGACCCCCGGCAGCTCGGTGAGCCGCCCCGCGTCGACGTCGGAACCGAGCGGGGCGGCGTTCTCCAGGGTCTCGGCGGCGCGCTCGTACGCCATGAACTTGAAGAACGCTTCCCCGGCGAACTCCATCAAGGTACGGATCTCGCGCAGGCGGTCGGCGATCTCGCGGTTGGTGAGGGTAGCCATGAGCGGGAGGGCTTCGTTCCACTCGCGTAGGGGCGTCCCATGCGAGTCGACGCGGCGACGCTGGGTCTCGTCTTCTCCGGGATCAGCGCGCTGGTCGTGATCGTCGGTGCGATCGCGGCGGTGCACCAGATCCAGCACATCCGGCGCGGGAACGAGCTGGCCGCGATCACGAAGTTCGTCGACGAGTGGTCGAGCGCGGAGTTCACCGCGGACCGGCTGCTCGTCCGCGACGAGCTCCCGGCGATGCTTCGCGAGTACGCCTCGATCGACGCCTTCCGCAATGATCCGCGCTCGCCGCGCGTCTTTCGCGTGCTGCACTTCTTCGAGCGCCTCGCCTTCTTCGTGCGCCGAGGTGCGATCTCGGACGAGCTTGCGATGGAGCTCTTCGCCAACGCGGCGACGCAGCAGTGGGAGCTGACGCGCGAGTTCATCATCCGGCTGCGTGACACGTACCACACCAACGCCGCGATGGAGTGGTTCGAAGACTTCGCGATGCGGGCGCCGGAGTGGTCCGAACGGAACGAACACCGCTCGAAGCACCTGCGGCGCGACCCGAAGGTGGCGTCCCGCCGCGACCAACCGCCGTCCCCGGGCCCATCGGTGCCGTCCTCACCGCCCGCGCTCGACGAAGGAGTCCCCGCCCCCGAGACGTAGCGCGACCCATGCTCCGAACCGAGCGGCGCCGTCTCGACCCCGCGATCCTCAACCTGCCGGTCGAGAAGATGCGCGAGGGCTACTACTCGGATACGTACTTCAACCGCGCGCGCGAGATCCTGGAGAAGGACGGCTACCATCCGCGCGTTCGCATGCAGGTCTTCCAGCGGAACCACGCGGTGCTGTGCGGGATCGACGAGGCGATCGCGATTCTGAAGCTCTGCAGCGGCCGGCACGATCCGCACGGGAGCTGGCGAGATGGCTGGCGCGAGCTTACCGTGCGGGCGCTCTTCGACGGCGATCCGATCGACCCGTTCGAGACGGTCATGACGATCGAGGGTGACTACGCGCTCTTCGCCCATCTCGAGACGCCGTATCTCGGCGTGCTGGCGCGGCGCACGCGCATCGCCACGAACGCGCGCGCGATCGTCGACGCCGCCGGCGGCAAGGAGGTGCTGTTCTTCCCGGCCCGCTTCGACCACCACTTGGTGCAGACGGGTGACGGGTACGCCGCGTACATCTCGGGCGCGCTCGGCGTCTCGACCGACGCCAACGCCGAGTGGTGGGGCTCGCGCGGGATGGGAACCGTCCCGCACGCGCTGATCGCCGCGTACGGTGGCGACACGGTTCGCGCGACGAAGAAGTTCACCGACCACATCGACGGGTCGGTGAACGTGATCTCGCTGGTCGACTTCGACAACGACTGCGTCGGCACGTCGCTCGCCGTCGCGCGCGAGCTCGGCGATCGCCTCTGGGGCGTGCGCCTCGACACCTCCGGAACGCTGGTCGACCAGAGCGTGATCCCGCAGATGGGAACGTTCCCGCCGACCGGCGTGAACGCGCAGCTCGTCCACAACGTCCGCGACGCGCTCGATGCGGAGGGATTCCGCCACGTGAAGATCGTCGTCAGCGGCGGCTTCGACGCCGACCGCATCCGCCGCTTCGAAGCCGACCGGGTCCCCGCCGACGCCTACGCCGTCGGCAGCGCGTTCTTCAAAGGCGCCGGATCGTTCGACTTCACCGCCGACATCGTCGCGATCGACACCGGCGACGGCTGGCGCGAATGCCACAAAGTCGGCCGCCCCGAACGCCCAAACCCCCGCCTCACCCCCGCCGAATAACCGCCCCCAACGTCATCCTGAGCCTGTCGAAGGGCGAGCGCCCCCAATGTCACCCTGAGCCTGTCGAAGGGTGAGCGCCCCAATGTCACCCTGAGCCCGTCGAAGGGTGAGCGCCGCAATGTCACCCTGAGCCTGTCGAAGGGTGAGCGCCGCGCACGATCGTGCCTTCGGCGCATCCTTCGACAAGCTCAGGATGACAATTGGGGCGCCTCAGGGATGACGATTGGGGCGCCTCAGGGATGACGATTGGGGCGCCTCAGGATGACAAAGTTCGGGCGGCTCGCCGTCGTCGGTTACACTGGGGCGTTTTGGGCGGCGAGCTTTTCGATGATGGCGCGGTTGAAGAGGATCAGGTCGCCGGGGTTGCGCGAGGTGACCCAGTTGCCGTCTTGGACGACGGGCTGGTCGCGGTAGAGGCCGCCGGCGTTGCGGATGTCGTCGGCGATCGAGGCGAAGCCGGTGAGCGTGCGGCCGCGCACGACTTGCGCGGAGATGAGGATCTGCGGGCCGTGGCAGATCACGAACATGGGCTTCTTCGCCTGGTCGAACTCTTTCACGAACCGCTGGACGTCTTTGTTCGTCCGAATGTGATCGGGCGACTGGCCGCCCGGGATCAGCAGCGCGTCGAAGTCGTCGGCCGTCACGTCGGCGACCAGCTCTTCGGCCTTCACGCTCTGCCCCTCGTCGAGCCCGCGCCTTCCGCGGATCTTCGTCAGCGCCCGGTCGTCGACGCCGACGATCGTCACGATCGCCCCCGACTCCTCGAGCGCGCGCCGGGGCTCGATCAGCTCAGACTCCTCGAACCCGTCTCCGACGAGGGCGGCGATGCGCTTACCTTCGATCTCCATAAGGCAACGGGCGTTCTCACCGTGCCGCCGCCCCGCCTCTCAAGCTGCGGCCTGGTCTCCCTGAGCGGCGTGCGCCGTCGCGCTCCGCCTCAGAGCGTGCCGCCCGTGCCCTGCACCGCGGCGCGGAGCAGGTACCCGAGCTCGAGCTCCAGCTTCCCGAGCGCGTCGAGGACCGTGTCGTCGGTCAAGGCCTTGAGGACGGGGTTGCGCTTCGTCATGTCGCCTTCGGGGACGGCGTGACGAGGGTTGATCTCGCGCATGTAGATCCGCGCGTCGAACCGGATCGGCCCTTCGGGCAGGAAGTAGAGCGGGTCGAGGCCCCCCGCGTACACGTCGAGCCCCAGCAGGCCGGTCTGCTGGAGGAACGCGATCGGCCGCAGCCGCAGCGCGCGGGCCAGCCGCGCCAGCGCCGGGACGGCGAGCCGGGTCTCGCCGGCGAGCGCCGCCGCCACGAGCGCGGGGTCCAGGTCGGCGGCGGCGGCGAGGCGGGCCGCGTCGAGCTCCTTCGCGACGGCGAGGCGTTCCAAGGCCGCGGCGAATGCCGGTCCCCCGGCGGTGCCCGTCGCCCCGTCGTACCCCGGGCCGTCAACCTGCATGGGGGAGGTGATCGGCGGCCGCTACGCGGACGCCTCTCGCAGGCATGGCGGAATCGACCGAGCAGCGCAAGACACGCCACCTCGACGTGTGTCTCGACGAGGACGTCGCCTCGCGGCTCGACGCCGGCTGGGACGCGGTCCGGCTGCGGCACGAGGCGTTGCCGGAGATCGCGCTCGCCGACGTCGACGTCTCCACCTCGTTCCTCGGGCGCACGCTGCGCGCGCCGCTGCTCATCTCGTCGATGACGGGCGGGACGTCGCGCGCCGCCGAGATCAACCGCCGCTTGGCCCGCGCCGCCGATGCGGCGGGGATCGCCTTCGCGCTGGGCAGCGGGCGCGCGATGCTCGAGGACGCGCGGCTGCGCGCGACGTTCGACGTCCGGCCGATCGCGCCGAAGCTGATGCTCTTCGCGAACCTGGGCGCGGTCCAGCTGAACTACGGCGTGCGCACCGACGACGCGCGGCGGCTGGTCGACACGCTGCGCGCCGACGGACTGTACCTGCACCTCAACCCGCTCCAGGAAGCGCTGCAGCCCGGCGGCGACACCAACTTCCGCTCGCTCGAACCGAAGATCACCGCGCTCTGCGCCGCCCTCGACGTCCCGGTGATCGCCAAGAGCGTCGGCTCCGGGATCGCGCCCTCGACGGCCGCACGGCTGCTCGCGTGCGGCGTCGCCGCGATCGACGTCGCGGGCGCGGGCGGCACGTCGTGGGCACGGGTCGAGGGGAAGCGCTCCGGCGACTCGGTCCGCGAGCGGATCGCCGAGGCGTTCGGGGACTGGGGCTACGCCACGCCGCGTGCGACCGCCGCCGTGCGCCGGGCGCTCCCGGAGGTGCCCCTGGTCGCGAGCGGGGGGATCCGCCACGGCGTGCAGATCGCCAAAGCGCTCGCGCTCGGCGCCGACCTGGCCGGCTTGGCGCTGCCGTTCCTGCGCGCCGCCGACGAGTCGGATGCCGCCGTGGCGACGCTGATCGACGAGCTGATCACCGCGCTGCGCATCGCGGTCTTCGCGACGGGCTCGCGAGGCGTCGGCGGCCTGCGCGACGCGCTCGCCTGACCGGCCGTGCTACGCGCGCGGCGTGCGGCTGACGCGCACCTCGCCGTCCTCGACGCGCACGTCGAAGGCGTCGACCGAGGCGTAGTCGCCGAGCGTCATCGATCCGTCCGCGAGCCGGAAGCACCAGGCGTGCCACGGGCAGGTGACGGTCGCGCCTTCGATCCAGCCTTCCGCGAGCGGGCCGCCTTGATGCGGACAGGTGTTGTCGAGGGCATAGAACCTTCCGCCGGCGTTGAAGAGCGCGATCTCGCGCTCGCCGACGACGACGGTTTTTCCGGTACCCGGCGCGACGTCGGCGGCGCGCGCCACCGTCACGAACTCATCCGGCACAGCGCGACCGGGTTCAGCGCGCATGGGAGGACGTCTTGCTCAAGGACTATCGCGACTGGCTCGAATCCGAGCTGAAGCTTCTCGGGAACGCGAGCCATCACGCGTACTCGTTCGGCCAAGCGAACATGGCGAAGCGCGCGATCGAACGGCTCGACGAGGAGCTCGCGCACGCGGCGTACGTCGCGCTGGAGAAGGGCGAGGCGCGGCGCGTGCTGACCGCGATCGAAGCGCTCGGCCAGCAGACGACCGGCGTCCCGGCGGAACTCGAAGGACTGCGTGAGGCGATCAAGACGGCGCTGGCCGAAGCGGGCGAGTCGGCCGGGCCGTAGCGGCGGGATCCCATGACCGGGCGGGGAGACCGGGCGCAGCCGCTTTGACGGTCGAGGCCCGATTTGATATGATCCGCCGGTCGCCGTCGCGGGCCCACGGAGCCTGCGGACGCGCGAGTCGAAAGGAGACCAAGTAACCCCGTGCCCCTCACCAAAGACCAGAAGTCGGAGCTCTCGACCAAGTACGGCCGCGGCCCGAACGACACCGGTTCGGCCGACGTCCAGATCGCGATCTTGACCGCGTCGATCAACCAGCTCACCGAGCACCTGAAGGTCCACAAGAAGGACCACCACAGCCGCCGCGGCCTGCTGATGCAGGTCGGTCAGCGCCGGCGCCTGCTCGCGTACCTGCAGCACAAGGACCTCGAGCGCTACCGCAAGCTCATCGGCGACC
>DASWSC010000304.1:0-1977 GCA_036402855.1 Candidatus Elarobacter sp.
ACAAGCGCGCGCAGCAGGACAAGACGATCAAAGTCACCGAGGACGACGTTGCCCACATCGTCGCCTCGTGGACGAAGATCCCGGTCTCGAAGCTGGCGCAGGCGGAGACGGCCAAGCTGCTCGGGATGGAGGATCAGCTCCACCGGCGCGTGATCGGCCAGAACCTGGCGATCTCGACGCTGACGCGTGCGATCCGCCGTTCGCGCGCGGGGCTGAAGAACCCGAAGCGCCCGATCGGCTCGTTCATCTTCCTCGGGCCGACCGGCGTCGGCAAGACCGAGGTCGCGCGTTCGCTCGCCGAGTTCATGTTCGACGACGCCGAGTCGATGATCCGCATCGACATGTCGGAGTACATGGAGAAGTACGCGGTCTCGCGCCTGGTCGGCGCGCCGCCCGGATACGTCGGCTACGAAGAGGGCGGCCAGCTCACCGAAGCGGTGCGCCGCCGGCCGTACTCCGTCGTGCTGCTCGACGAGATCGAGAAGGCGCATCCCGACGTGTTCAACCTGCTGCTGCAGGTGCTCGAGGACGGGCGTCTGACCGACTCTCAGGGCCGCGTCGTCGACTTCAAGAACACCGTCATCATCATGACCTCGAACGTCGGTGCCACCGGCATGCAGACGACGACCGACATCGGTTTCCGCACCCAGAAGGATATGGGAACCGACGATCAGGCGTACGAGAAGATGAAGAGCAAGGTGCTCGACGAGGTCAAGCACGCGTTCCGGCCCGAGTTCCTGAACCGCGTCGACGAAGTCGTCGTGTTCCACCAGCTCAGCCGCGAGCAGATCGCCGACATCGTCGGACTCGAGCTCGACAAGGTCATCCGCGAGGTCAAGGCTCAGGAGATGCACCTCGAGGTGACCGAAGACGCGAAGCAGCTCCTCGCCAAGAAGGGCTGGGACCCGCAGTTCGGTGCGCGTCCGCTGCGCCGCGCGATCCAGCGCGAGGTCGAGGACGAGCTGGCCGAAGAGATGCTGAAGGGCAACTTCGGAACGGGCGACCGCATCCTCGCCGAAGTCAACCCGGACAACCCGGAGAAGCTGCGGTTCTCGAAGATCCCGCACGTCGAACCACCGGCGCCCAGCCAGCCCGAAGTGCAGCCCGCGTAGCGCGGATTGCACGAAACTCCACGAAGCCGTCGGGAAACCGACGGCTTCGTGCCGAATACGCAAAGGTTGACCCCGTACGCGCTTTGGCGGTCGCGCCTTCCGGCGACGATCGGAACCTGGTTCGCACGTGACCTGACCAGCGGTGCGCTCGCACTCGTGGACGGTGCGCGTGTCGTGCTGCGCTCGGTCGAACCGGCCCGCATCGAAGCGACCGTCAAGGACCGCGTCGCGCTCGCGACGGCGGTCGAGTGGTCGACCGGGACGGGTCCCCAAGCGCTGCGCGCGATCTGCACCTGCGGCTCGTCGGGCGTCTGCGAGCACGTCGTCGCGACCCTCGAGGTCGTGCGGACGGCGGAGGAAGCGGCGCTTCCGACGGTACCGGCCGACGCCGGCGAGTCGGACCTGTCATGGCTTCCGGACGCCGAGCAGGACGGCACGCGAGCCCGAGCTCGAGCGGTCTGGCCGGTGCTGTCGGTCGGGAACGGCGGCTCGCTGACGGGCACCCTGTACCTCGACACGCCGCGGCTGCGCGGCGTCATTCGCGACGCCGACGCGATCCTGGCGATGATGGATCAGACGCCGCCCGACGACTGGGACGACGTCGACCGGATGCTGCTGCGCGACGACGCGGTCCAGGAAGCGTTCGGCTCGCGCTCGTCGGCGAAGGCGCTGGCACGCGCGCTGTTCCGCCTGGCGCGCCACCCGCGGCTGCGCTTCGACGACGCGCCGGGCGAGAACCGGCATCCCTCCGAGCTGCCGCCCTTCGCGGTCGAGACGCGCGGCGTGCGGCTGCGCGCGACGCGCACCGGCTCGCGCTTCGTGCCGGTGCTGGAAGCGCCCGACGGGAGCGGAATCTCGCCGGCCC
>DASWSC010000305.1:0-5368 GCA_036402855.1 Candidatus Elarobacter sp.
CGACGCAGTCGGAGGGCGCCACGCCGAGCGCGCGCGCGGCGTCTTCGATCAGCCCCGGCTCCGGCTTGCGGCAGCGGCAGCCGGCGTCGGGCGCGTGCGTGCAGACGAGCACCGGGCCGAGCGGGCCGAGCTCGCGCTCGATGCGCGCGTTGACCGCGTCGACCTGATCGCGCGTCAGCTTGCCGAGCCCGACCCCGCACTGGTTCGAGACGACCGCGGTTGCGACGCCCGCGGCGCGCAGCCGCTCGAGCGCCGCGCGCGCGCCCGGCATCGCTTCGACGCGCGCCGGATCGGCGTTGTGCGGAACGTCGACGACCAGCGTCCCGTCGCGATCGAACAGCACCGCCGGCGGGACGGCGCGCGGCGCGCGCTGCGCGTCGCGCAGAAGCCGCGCGAGCTGCACGTGCCCGTGCGCACGGTGGTACACCGCCGCGAACGGCAGCGCCGCCGAGGTCAGCAGCAGCGTGCCGGCCTCGGGGATGGTCCGCGGCCCCGGCGCGATGCGCCGCCACGCGAACCGCGCGTACTGCGCCGCCCACGCCCCCGCGAGAAGGGCGCTCGTGCGCGGCATCCGCGCCGAAAGCGCGAGCAGCGCGAGCGCCGCCGTCGCGACGGTCGCCGCATGCGAGCGGTACGCGCCGCGCGGCGCCGACGCGCGGTCGCGCCAGCCCGTTCCGTGCAGCGCGTCCATCAGGACGTCGTCGGCGTTCCCCGCCTGGAGCCGAAGGCTGACGTTCCAGCCGGCGGGCCGCACCGGGTGCGTCGTGCGGCGCGTCCCGCGGACGATGCGCCGGCCGCGCGCCACGATGCGCAGCGCGAGATCGACGTCCTCGCGGTACGCGCGCGGGAAGCGCTCGTCGAACCCGCCGGCCGCGAGCAGATCGGTGCGGCGGTACGCGCAGTCGGCGGTGATCCACTGCGCCGTCGCAAGGCCCGCGACGTTGCGCTCCCAGTCGGTCGGGCGCCGGCCGGGCGGAAGCGGCACCGTGACGTTCGCCTGCGAGCCCGCGACGTCGGCGGGGAGATCGCGCAGATCGGCCGCGAGATCGTCGAGCCAGGTCTCGCCGACCAGCACGTCGTCGTCGAGGAACGCGACCCACGGCGCGCGCGCGGCGCGCCAGCCGGCGTTGCGCGCCGACGCCGGCCCGGCCGCCTTTCCCGGCAGCACCGTGATCCGAGCGGCGAGATCGCGGTCGACCGCGCCCAGCTCGAGCGGTGCGCTGCGGTCGCGGCGGTCGTCGACCAGGATGACGCGCTCCGGTCGCGGTCCCGAGGCGCGCGCCAGCGATGCGAGAAGCGCGCGTAGTGAACTACGCCCGATCGTCGGGACGACGACATCGAACGACGGCATCACACGCTACGCTACCGCGAACACACCGGCGGTGCCGCGAGCGAACGACTCGCGTTTGAGCAGGTACGGGCCGATCGCCAGCGCGTCGACGGGCGCGGAGCCGAAGCACTCGAGCGCGTCGCGCGGGCTGTCGACCATCGGGCGCCCGGCGGTGTTCAGCGAGGTGTTGACGACGACCGGGACGCCGGTCTTCCGTTCCACCTCGTCGAGCATCCGCGCGACCAGCGGCTCCTCGGCGCGGTCGACGGTCTGCACGCGCGCGGTTCCGTCGACGTGGATCACGGCGCGCAGCTTGTCCTCCCAGCCGGGCTTCACGGTGTGGACGAACAGCATGTACGGCGAGGGGAAGGGACCATCGAACATCGCCGGCGCCTTCTCGAGCAGCGTCATCGGCGCGACCGGCCGGAACTGCTCGCGTCCTTTGACGTCGTTCAGGCGGCGCAGCGTGTCGGCGTGCTTCGGGTTGGCGAGCAGCGAACGGTGTCCGAGCGCACGCGGTCCGTACTCGCTGCGGCCCTGGAACCACGCGACGATGCCGTCGTCGGCGATCACCTGCGCGACGGCCTCGGCGATGTCGCGCGGGCGGGTGTAGTAGACGTTCGCGACGTCGAGCTCGTGCTGGATCTCGGTCTCGCTCCAGCCGCGTCCGAGCGCCGCCGAGGCCATCGGTCGCACGTCGTCGCCCATCGAGCGCGCGACGTAGAGCGCGGCACCGAGCGCGGTCCCCGCATCGCCGGCCGCCGGCTGCACCCACACGTCCCGGAACGCGCTCTTCTCGGCGATGTACGAGTTGGCGACGACGTTGAGCGCGACGCCGCCCGCCATCACGAGCGCCTTCATCCCGGTGCGCTCGTGCAGCCAGCCGGCGAGCTCGAGCATGGTCTCTTGCAGCGCCGCTTGGACGCTCGCTGCCAGATCGGCGTGCCCGTCGGAGAACGGCTCGCCTTCGCGGCGCGCCGCGACGAAGCGCGCGAAGTCGACCGGGAGCGCGACGAACCCGCCGTCGCCGTCGTGGTGCATCGCCCGGCGCAGCTCGGGCAGCCAGCGCGGCTTCCCGTACGAGGCCAGCGCCATCACCTTGTACTCGTCCGAGGAGCGCATGAAGCCGCAGTGCATCGTCAGCTCTTCGTAGCGCAGCCCCAGCGAGTGCGGCAACGCGACGCGCCGCAGCACCTCCAGCTCGCCGTCGCGGACGGCGCCGGCAAGATACGACGTCTGCTCGCCGCGACCGTCCATCACCATCACCGCGCAGTCGCGGTGGGGCCCCGCCAGATACGCCGACGCGGCGTGCGCGACATGATGGGGGACGAACCGCACCTTCGCGCGGTCGAGACCGGGGAGCAGCGTCGCCAGAAAGCCGGGCGCCTTGCGGACGAAGTACGTCCGCAAGCTCTCGTACTCGTTCTCGTGGAGCTGGTCACCGTCGGGCGGGGCGAGATCGGGATCGTACGAATAGGCGACGGCGTCGAGATCGCGGGGCTGTACGCTACCGTACCGCAGCGCCCATCGAATCGACTGCTCCGGCAGTTCCCACGTGGAGAACGGGACGCATGGCTTTCCGTGCTTCCGCCGGGTGAAGCGTTCTTCTTCCGCCGCCGCGACGATCCGGCCATCGACGACGAGCGCCGCAGCCGGATCGTGAAAAACCGCGTTGACTCCTAGGACACGCATCCGTGGAGAAGCGATACCCCTAGGCCATAAAAGGGGAAACCCCCTTACTCCCCCAGCGGGAGGAGCAGGCGATTATGTCGTCGTCGCCGTTCGCTGCAGCAGTTGCGATTTGAGCTGCGCCATCTGCTGGCCGAGATCGACGAGTTCTTCTTCGCCGAGCAGCTCCTTCACGGCCGGGAAGAGCTCGCGTTCCTCTTCCTTCACGTGATGGTCGATCAGCTCGCTGAGCGTCGTGATCTTCGGCTTGTACGACTCGTCGCCGGCGTCGGTCGCTTGAATGTCCTCGATGACCTTCTTCGCGGCCGCGTGCTCTTCGTACGACTCGAGGACGAGATCGTGCTCTTCCTTGTGGCCGCGCTGCGTGCGCTCTTTGACCGTCGGATAGAAGATCTGCTCTTCGATCTCTGCGTGCACGGTCAGCTCCTGACAGATCTCCTCGCCGAGCCGCTTCAACTGCAGCTTCGCGCGCTCGGACGTCTCTTCGACCTGCGCGAAGAGCTCTTTGACTTTCTTGTGATCCGCCTTGAGAAGGGCGATCGCGTCCTGCTGCTTCATGCGGCGCTCTTGCCCAACGTCGCACGTTGTACGCGCGGCGCTCGCCTGACTGCCCGCGCGGAAGGAACGGCAGCGCTCGCTAGGGCGACTTTGCGGGCGCGGGAGCGGCGCTCGGCACAGGGCTGGCCGGAGCCGCGCCGGCCGGAACCGGCGAGCCGCTGGCCGACGGGCGCGCCGATCCGGCCGCCGCAGGGTGCGCCGACGGCGGCGCCGCCGGCGCCGGCGATCCGGACGCCTTGGCGCCCGGGTGGGGCAGCGCGTAGAGCGCGAAGACCGCCGGGCGGTTCGCCATCAGCTTCAGCGGCGTGGCGGTGCCGGCGAACAGCATGCGCGCCGGCGGCAGGGTCGGCGCGGCGCTCGCGACGATCCCGCCCGGGACGAAGCTCGCCCCCGGGCTCGCGCCCGGGCCTGGGCTGCCGCTGATCCGCGTCCCCGCCGGAAGGCTGGGGGAGGCGGCCGGACTGGGCCTGCCGGAGCCGCCGCTCGCGGCCGGCGACGGCGCCGGAGTTGCGGCGCGGGTCACCGGCGGCGGCGTCGCGGCGCTGTCGAGCTCCGCGACGGAGAGCCGGTACTTCGCGTCCTTCTCGCCCGAGTTCCAGAGCGCCAGGCCGAACTCGCCGTCGCGGTACTGCGAGGCGACCTCGCGCGGAACGTCGACCTCGATGCGCGGATACGCCTCGAGCGTCGCGTCGTGGGTCGGGAGCAGGGTGATGTAGGCGAGCGCGCGGGCGGGCAGCTCGCGGGTGCGACGGCGCCGCCCCTTCCCGCTCACGAAGTTCAGGTCCGGGCCGTCCTGCGGCTTGACGATCGAGAGCGTCGCGCCGATCGCAACCGCGACCGGCGTCGGTGACGCGGCGGGCTCCGGGCTGCCGTTCTTGCTCGTCTTTCCCTTCGCGGGAGCCGGCGTCGGCGGCGGTGCCTTCGGGAACGCGATCGCGGCGGCGTACCCGCCGACCTCGGGGAGATTCTGAAACGCGGTCGACTCACCGTACGTCAGGACCACGCTGGAGGCGGTCGCCGGTGTCGGCGCCGCGCTCGGCCCGCCGAAGTTCGGCGACGCCATCGTCTGCGGCAAGCCGGTTCCCGAACCGAACGAGCCGGAGCACGAAGCGGCGGCTGCGCCCAGCACGACGCAACCGGCCGCCGCGGTGAATACGCGCGCGAGAGTCATCGCACGCGAGGTTCGCGTTCTACGCGGGCGAGTCCGCCGTGCGAGCCGCCTCCGGAACGTAAACTTCGGCGCCGCTTGCCAGGAACTCCGCAGATTTCTCGGCCATCCCGCGCTCGGCGAACTCGCGCACCTCCTGCGTGATCTTCATCGAGCAGAAATGCGGTCCGCACATCGAGCAGAAGTGCGCCACCTTCGCACCCTGCGCCGGCAGCGTCTCGTCGTGAAACTCGCGCGCGGTGTCCGGATCGAGGCCGAGGTTGAACTGGTCCTCCCAGCGGAACTCGAAGCGGGCCTTCGACAGCACGTCGTCACGGTGGCGCGCACCGGGATGGCCCTTGGCCAGGTCCGCGGCATGCGCGGCCAGCTTGTACGTGATCACGCCGGTCTTCACGTCGTCGCGATCGGGAAGCCCGAGGTGCTCCTTCGGCGTGACGTAGCACAGCATCGCGGTCCCCATCCAGCCGATCATCGCCGCGCCGATCCCGCTCGTGATGTGATCGTAGCCCGGCGCGATGTCGGTGACGAGAGGCCCGAGCGTGTAGAACGGCGCCTCGTGACAAACGGCGAGCTGCCGGTCCATGTTCTCCTTGATCAAGTGCATCGGCACGTGGCCGGGCCCT
>DASWSC010000306.1:0-4954 GCA_036402855.1 Candidatus Elarobacter sp.
CAGCACCGGGCTCGACTCGATGCTGATCGGTGAAGCCGAGATCCTCGGACAGGTGAAGGACGCGTACGTGCAGGCGCAGCGCGCGCGCTCGCTCGGCAAGACGCTGCACACGCTGTTCCGCGCCGCGCTCGAAGCCGGGAAGTCCGCGCGCACGCACACCGCGATCGCCGGCGACTCCGTCTCGCTCGCGACCGCCGCGGTCGCCTGCGCGAAGGAGCACGTCGGCGGCCTCGAAGGCAAGACCGCGCTGATCGTCGGTGCCGGAAAGATGGGCGGGGTCGCCGCACGGCGTCTCAAGGCCGAAGGCGCGGCCGACATCGTCGTGCTGAACCGCACGCACAAGCGCGCGCAGGAAGTCGCCAGCGAGCTGGGCGGGATCGCGCGCGTCGCCGAGATGCCCGGACTCGTCGCGGCGCTGCAAGAGGCGGACGTCGTCGTGACCTCGACCGGCGCGTCGCACTTCATCCTCACGCCGGGCAACCTCGCCGAGGCGATGCTGGCACGCCCCGGGCGGCCGCTGTTCATCGTCGACATCGCGGTCCCGCGCGACGTCGATCCTGAGGCGGCGCGCGTTCCGGGCGTCGGGCTGGTCGACGTCGACGCGCTCAAGGACGTCGTCGACGTCACGCTGGAGAAGCGGCGCGAGGCGATCCCGATGGTCGAAGAGATCATCGCGGGGCACGTCGAGCGCTTCCAGCAGTGGTACCATTCGCGGGTCGCCGTTCCGGTGATCGCCTCGCTCACGCAGAAGGCCGAGACCATCCGCGAGGCGGAGCTCGAGCGGCTCTTCGCGCGCATCCCCGATCTCACCGAGCGGGAGCGCAGCCTCATCACCGGGATGTCGCTGACGATCGTCTCGAAGCTGCTGCACAGCGCGATCGTCCGCATCCGCGACAAAGCGGTCGAGAACCGCGCCGAGGCGCTCACCCACGCGAAGATCATCGACGAGCTCTTCGAGCTGCGCGCGCTGAACGGCGACCCCTCGCGCGCCTCCGCTCCACCGTCCTCGGTGGAAGACCTCTCGGAGTGAGCCCTGTCGGCGTGAGCTGCCCGCCGCGCGATGGCACACCGTGGATGCGGCGGTACCCCCCCTGTCATGCTGCGCTTGTCGAAGCATGAGAGAGCATCCGGACGCTCGAGACGCGTCGCTCACCCTTCGACAAGCTCAGGGTGACACTGGTGGCGCGCACGGTGACACTGGTGGCGCGCGCGGTGACACCACGGGGAAGGTTTGGCTGGTTGGTGCGGGCCCCGGTGATCCGGGGCTTTTGACGCTGAAGGGGGCGCGCGCGCTCGCGCAGTGCGACACGCTGGTGTACGACTACCTGGCGTCGGAGGCGATCGTGAACCTGGCGGCGCCGGACTGCGAGAAGATCTACGTCGGGAAGAAAGCCGGGGAGCACACGCTCTCGCAGGACGAGATCACGGCGCTGATCGTGCGGCTCGGGCGCGACGGGAAGAAGGTCGTCCGCCTCAAGGGCGGCGACGTGTTCGTGTTCGCGCGCGGCGGCGAAGAGGCGCAGGCGCTCGCCGAAGCCGGCGTTCCGTTCGAGATCGTCCCCGGGATCACGTCGGCGATCGCGGCGCCCGCGTACGCCGGCATCCCGGTGACGCATCGCGCGCACAACACCTCGTTCACGATCGCAACCGGGCACGAGGATCCGACCAAAGGCACCTCGTCGCTCGACTTCGCCAAGCTCGCCAACCGCAAAGCGACGACGATCTTCTTGATGGCGATGGGGAATCTGGCCGGGATCGCCGCGAAGCTCGCGGAGCACGGGCTCGAGGGCGACACGCCGGTCGCGATCGTCCATGAAGGGACGAAGCCTTCGCAAGAAGTGCTGGTCGCGACGCTCGACACCGTCGTCGCGGAGGTGGAGCGCACGGGGATCACCGCGCCCGCGATCGTCGTCATCGGCGACGTCGTGCGGGAGCGTGAGCGGATTCGCTGGTTCGACGCGCAGCCGCTGTTCGGGAAGCGCGTCCTGATCACGCGGCCCGCGCACCAGGCCGACGACTTCGCCGCGCGGCTGTGGGAGGCGGGGGCCGAGCCGATCCTCGCGCCGACGATCGCGATCGGCCCGCCGCCCGATCCCGGCACGGCTCGCGACGCGGTCGCCCGCGTCCGGGACTACGACTGGGTCGTCTTCACCAGCCGCAACGGCGTCGATGCGTTCTTCGACCGGCTCGGCGAGCTCGGCCGCGACGCGCGCGCGTTCGGCGACGTCCGCATCGCCGCGATCGGCCCGAAGACCGCCGAGGCGCTCGCGGCGCGCGGCATCCGCGTCGATCTCATCCCGCCCTCGTTCGTGAACGAGGCGGTCGCCGAGGAACTGCTGGAGCGCACCGCGTCCGGTGACCGGGTTCTCGTCTATCGCGCGCTCGAGGCGCGCGACGTGCTCCCCGAGACGCTGCGGCGGGAAGGCCGCGCAGTCGACGTCGTTGCGGCGTACCGGACGGCGTTCGTCGAGGACGCGGCGCTCGCCGACAAGGTCGAGCGCGCCGGCATCGTCACGTTCACGAGCTCCAGCACCGTCGCGGGTTTCGTGCACAACGTCCCCGACGCGCCGCTCGCGCTCGCCGCCAAGACGGTCGCGGCGATCGGTCCGATCACCGCGCAGACGGCGCGCGACGCCGGGATTCGCGTCGACGTCGTCGCGGCGGAGTTCACCGTCGAGGGCCTGCTCCAGGCGCTCCTCACGGCTCGTACCGCGACCTGAGCGCGTGAACCCGCGCGACGTTGCGATCGGCGCGGTGTGCGCCGCCGTCATCGCCGCACTCGCCCGGCGCGCGAACTCGCTGAGCGCCGGCGGCGCGATCGCAGCCTTCGCCGTCGGGACGCTGACGTTCGCGGCCGGTGGCCTCGGGTTCGCGCTGATCCTGCTGGCGTTCTTCGTTCCTTCGGTGCTGCTCTCACGGCTCGGCCGCCGCCGGAAGCGCGAGCTCGTCGACGTCGGAAAGCACGGCGCGCGGGACGCGGTTCAGGTTCTCGTGAACGGCGGCGTCGCGACGGCCTGCGCGGTCGCGTGGGCGGTCACGCACGATCCGCGCTGGGCGTGCGCGTTCGCGGGTGCGTACGCCGCCGCGGCCGCCGACACGGCCGCGACGGAGATCGGGACCCTCGCGCGCCACCGGCCGCGCTCGATCCTCACCCTGCGCCCGGTCGAGACCGGGCTCTCCGGCGCGATCAGCCTGCCGGGGACGCTCGCCGAAATCGTCGCCGCGGTCTGGCTCGGCATCGCGGGACTCGCCGGGATCGCGGCCGCGTACTGGTTCGGGCCTGACGCCGGCCTCGCGTGGCCGCGCTCCGCGGAGTCGACCTCGCGCCTCGTCCCGGCGCTGCTCGCGATCCCGCTCGGCGGCCTCGCCGGGGCGACGATGGACTCGCTGCTCGGGGCGACGCTGCAGGAGCTGCGGCGTTGCGAGGCGTGCGGCCGCCTCTGCGAGACCGACCCCCACGTCTGCGGCGAGCCGACGCGCCGGGTGCGCGGCCTTCCCGGGTTCACGAACGACGCGGTCAACCTGCTCGCCACGGTGACCGGGGCGGCCGTCGCCTACGGCGTCGCCGCCGCGGCGCTGCGGCCCTGAGACCGATGCAAGTGCCGAAACCGACCTTGGTCCGGGCGTAGTCCAAGCGCTCGTGCGACGATTCGCCGCACGAGATCGATATGGCAACCGAGATACCAAAAGACCGCGACGTCACCGAGAGCGGCGCGCGGCTGATCATCATCACGATCGGGATCCTCGCGGCGACGCTGATGCAGACGCTCGACTCCACGATCGTCAACGTCGCGCTGCCGACGATCCAAGGGAACCTGGGCGCGACACAGGACCAAGGGGCCTGGGTCGTGACCGGCTACATCATCTCGGCCGTCATCGTCATCCCGCTCACGCCGTGGCTGCAAGCGCGCTTCGGGCGGCGAGAGTACTACGCGACCGCGATCATCGGCTTCACGATCGCCTCGATCCTGTGCGGCGTCGCGAACTCCATCAGCCAACTGATCTTGTACCGCATCCTGCAAGGGATCTTCGGCGGCGGGCTCATCGCGACGGGACAGGCGTCGCTGCGCGACACCTTTCCGCGGCATCTGCTCGGCGCGTCGCAGGCCGTCTTCGCGCTCGGGGCGATCGTCGGACCGTCGGTGGGCCCGACGGTCGGCGGCTGGCTGACCGACAACTTCTCGTGGAACTGGGTGTTCTTCATCAACCTCGTCCCGGGAATCGCGGCGGCGATCATCATCCTGACGCTGATGCGTAACCCCTCGGACCCGCGACCGATCCCGGTCGACGCACTCGGCCTCGGACTGCTCGCGCTCGGGCTCGGCTCACTCCAGTACATCCTGGACGAGGGCCAGCGCAACGACTGGTTCGCCGATCCCGTGATCAAGCTGTTCGGGTTCACGACGGTCGCCGGGTTGATCGCGTTCGTGTGCTGGGAGCTGTGGGGGACGTCGCGGCCGATCGTCGATCTCCGCGCGTTCAAATACCGCGCGATCGCGGCCGGGAGCGTGCTCGGCTTCGCGATCGGCTCGGTGCTGTTCGGCGCGACCGTGATCCTCCCGCAGTACGTGCAAGGGATTCTCGGCTTCACGGCTACGCTTTCCGGCGAGCTGATCTTCATTCGCGCCGCGTTCATCGCACTGCTCACCCCGTTCATCGCGCGCCTGGCCGGGAGCGGCCGCATCGATACGCGCGTCCTGCTCGTCGTGGGGTTCTCGCTGATCGGCGTCAGCCAGATCTGGCTCGGCTATCTCACGACGTCGCAGAACGACTTCAACTCGCTGCTCGGACCGACGATCATGGCCGGGATCGGGCTCGCGATGCTGTTCACGCCGATCTCGATTGCGGTGATGGGCGCGATCCCGCCCGACGTCGTGCCGAAAGCGGCGGCGTTCCAGGCGCTCTCGCTGCAGCTCGGCGGCTCGTTCTCGACCGCCGCCCTCATCACGCTGCT
>DASWSC010000307.1:0-7155 GCA_036402855.1 Candidatus Elarobacter sp.
GCGACCGCAGCAAGCTGGCCGAATTGATCGTCTCGGCGGGGTTCGCCGACTCGAAGCGCGCCGCGACCCGGCTGATCGCCGAAGGCGGCGTGAAGGTCGACGGCGTCGCGGTCACCGACCCCGGCGCCCGCTGGACCGCGACCGGTCCGGCGGTGCTGCAAGTCGGGTCTCGAAAGTTCGTCCGCATCATCCCATCGGTGGAATAAAGGAAGATATGGCGTCCCACAAACCGGCGGCCTCGGCGGCCGCAATCACGTACACCCCGGCCGGCAAAGTCGCGGGCCCGACCTTCACCTGCCCGCGCTGCGACCGGGTCTACCCCTACCCGCCGGACCACGGGGCGCCGGTGCGCTGCGAGTGCGGCTGGTGGTACACCAACCTCGGCCACGGCCGCATCGTCGAAGAGTTCCGCCCCCGCATCGGCGGCGCCAAAACCAAAGGCCCCGAAGCCGCCGCCACCCCCAACCCCAAACCAACCCACTAGCGCCCTACCGTCATCCTGAGCTTGTCGAAGGATGCGCCACGGTCGCGCTACCCGCGCCGCGCGGCGAGCCCCCGCACATCGTCCGCACTCAGCACGTACGTCTCCCCGCAGAAGTCGCAGGTCGCCTCGGTCTGCGGCTGCTCGCGCGCGATCTTGGCGAGCTCGTCCTTTCCGAGCCCGAGCAACGCCGTCTCGACCTTCTCGCGCGTGCACCGGCAATCGAACCCGATCTCGTACGCATCGAACAGCTTCACCTCGAGATCGCCGGCGACCGCGCGCAGGAGCGCTTCGGCGCCGGCGCCGCCGGTGATCTGCGTCGTCACCGGGTCCATCGTCGCGGCGTTGCGCTCCAGCGCGGTGACCGTCGCATCGTCCGCGCCGGGGAGTACCTGCGCGATGACGCCGCCGGCCGCGCGGATCCCGTTGGGGTCGGCGAGCACGCCGAGCGCGACGACGCTCGGAATCTGCTCCGAGTTCGCGAGGTAGGCGGCGACATCGTCGCCGATCTCGCCCGAGACGAGCGGGACGATCCCGCTGTACGGCTGGCCCACTTCGTACGTCTTCGTGACGTGCAGTTTTCCGTGCCCCACGACGCCCGCGACGTCGAACTTTCCGCGCGCGTTCAGCGGCACGTCGGCGCGGCCGTTGCGCGCGTACCCGCGCGCCCCGATCGCGCGCTCACCGGTGCTCCATGCGTCGGCCGTGATTCCGCCGATCGGCCCGTCGCCGACGATCTGCAGCGTCAGGCGCTCGCGCCCCTTGAGCGAGGCGCCGAGCAGCGCCGCCGCGGTGACAAGGCGCCCGACAGCAGCGCTGGCCGTGGGTGCGAGGTCGTGGCGCTCGCGCGCCTCGCGCACGAGCTCCGACGTGACCCCGGCCACGAGCGATACGGTGCCGCGCGCGGCTGAGCCGGTGACGATACGGTCCATTCCTTTTGAATAACCGCGCACGGGGGAGGAGGGTGTCGCGTGCAAGCGTATCCTTCCCCGAGCGAGCGGCCCGCTGGGCGTACGGAGCCGTGTCGCTGCGCTCGTATGTCGAGGTGGAATCAGACCGTGACCAAAGCCGACATTATCGACTCACTCGCGAACGAACACGAGATCTCGAAGCGTCAAGCGGGTGAGATCGTCGACCTGATCCTCGACGAGATCACGCGCGCGCTGAAGCAGGGCGAGAAAGTTCAGCTCATTCCCTTCGGCAGCTTCGTCGTCCGCGAGCGCCGAGCGCGCACCGGGCGCAACCCGCAGACCGGCGAGCTCCTGAAGATCGCCGCGCGCAAAGTCCCGGCCTTCAGCGCGGGCAAGGGTCTCAAGGACGCGGTCGGCGGCGCCCGCCGGGGTGCAAAGAAGTCGGCCCGCAAAAAATAACCGCACTCATTTCGGATTCTCGTACCGCAAGGGGTTCCCACAGGGGAGCCCCTTCCTCATATCAGGTGGACACCGAACCGTCGTACGGACCTTCGATGAGGTACCGCCCGAACCGCACGGCACATCGCTGAGGGACCTCGTACGGTCCTCGCGGCAACGACACGCGGATGCGGAGCTGATTCATGCCGGCGAGCAAGGTCCCGTTCCACGGCTGCGTCCCGCCGGAGTGCGGCGGGTGCATGTAGTAGGCAAAGTTGCCGTTCCCCGGCACATGGAGCTCGTTGAAGTCTTCGACCGAGACGACGCGCTTGAGCTTCGTCTCTCTTCCGGCCCGGTCGAAGAGCGAGAACTGCGTGACGGCGGCGTCGCCGGTTTCACCGGGAGCGTTGATCTCGACGACCGCGATCGCGAACTCGGACTCGAAATCAGACGGCGGCGGAAACGGCTGGTATCCGCCAAGCGGCCCGGAGGTGCAGAACAGCAGCTTCCCGCGGGCGGTCGCCTCGCCGGCGCGCGAAGCGCTCGCGGCAGACGAGAGAACCAGCACACCGAGAGTCAGCGCTGCAAGGAGCGTCACCATCATCGTTCACCCGCTCGCATCGTCGGAAACGACAAGGGTCCGCGCCGTGCGAACCCTTGTCCTCATTGGTCGGGCAGACAGGATTTGAACCTGCGACCCCCAGTCCCCCAGACTGGTGCGCTACCAAGCTGCGCTACTGCCCGACGATCGCCGGTGAAGGTATTAAGCGGTCTCATGTGGTTCCCCCTCTCCACGTGAAGGCTACGCTCTACGCCGACGGCGGGTCGCGCGGGAATCCCGGTCCCGCCGCCTCCGGCGCGGTGCTCTACGACGACCGCGGCGAGGTGCTCGAGGAGATCGGAACGTTCCTCGGCGTCACCACGAACAACGTCGCAGAGTGGACCGCGCTCATCGAGGGGCTGAAGGCAGCGCTCGCGCGGGGTGTCGAGGAGATCGACGTCCGGATGGACTCGGAGCTCGTCGTGAAGCAGCTCTCGGGCGCCTATCGCGTGAAGCACCCGGGACTCATCCCGCTGCACGCCGAGGCCAAGACGCTGCTGCGGCGCTTCGCACACCACGACGTCCAGCACGTCCGGCGCAAGCAGAACGCCGCCGCCGATGCCGTGGTCAACCAAGTGCTCGACGCGCACCGCTGACACTGCGCGCGCCTTCGCCGGGTTGTAGCGAGCACATGCGCCGTTTTCCCACCACGCTCGTCATCGTGGTCCTCGCCGTCATCGGAGCGATCGCCGGCTGGAAGCTCTTCTGGCCCTCCGAGTCCCAGCGCTACCAGGCGGTCACCACGGTCCGCGGGCAGCGCTCCGAGCTCCACTTCAGCGAGGCCGTCGCGCACCGCACCGGCCCGATCGCGAGCGAAGAGTGGCGGTTCGACAACGTCAACGGCGTCTCCAACGTGGCGTACTCGGCGCAGAACCGCGCCGGAACGCGGGTCGCGAAGTTCACCGAGCCGATCCCCGGCTACGACGTCACGTTCACGTTCGAGAAGCTCGTCCAGGACGGCGTCTGGGAGCTGCACACGCAGCCGCTCAAGGGCAACACCAACGACGTCTACACGATTCGCGTCTCGCAAGTCGCGGGCGACAAGAGCGGAACGCACACGTTCACCTTCACCGATCCGCACTATCTCGCGACGACGGCCGGGCGCCAGTACGAGATCCACCTCGACCGCAACAAGCCGGTCCCGAACCTCCTGACGCTCAAGTCGACCTCCAGCGCCGACCCGCGCTACCAGAAGATCGTCGACGACTTCACGTCGTTCGGCCCCCCGCGGTTCAAGAAGACGGTCGCGGCGGCGCGAGCGAAACTCCTCAAGTCGTGAGCGCGCCGCGCGTCCTGGCGGCGCTGGTGCTCCTCGTCGGCGGCTTCTTCGCGCTGTACGAGCTGATCGAGTCGCCGCGCAGTGAGGCGTTCGCGCCGGTCGTCACGCACGGCAGCGGTCACGCGGTCGCGCTGACGTTCGACGACGGGCCGACGCCCGGGGTGACCGATCGCCTTCTCGACGTCCTCGCGCGCGAGCACGTCCCCGCGACGTTCTTCGTCGTCGGGCGCGCGGCGCGGCGCGAGCCGGCGCTGCTGCGCCGCATGGCCGCCGGGGGCGACCAGATCGAGAACCACTCGGATTCCCATCCGCACCTCAACGCCTTGCTCCCCGAGGGCGCGATCGACGAGCAGATCGCGAGCACCGACGCCGCCGTCGCGGCCGCGACGGGCCGTACGCCGCGCTGGCTCCGCCCGCCGTTCGGCGCGCGCAACGAGGCGGTGCTCGAAGCGGCCGGGCGGCACGGCAAGCGCGTCGTGCTGTGGAGCGCGATGCTCGACGAGACCTCGCCGAACGCCGCTGCGACCGAGCTCGCTGACCGGCTGCTGCGGCAGGTCGCGGACGGCGCGATCGTCGTCCTCCACGACGGCGACCAGGGTCGCGGAACCGCGTCGGGGCGGTCGTACGAGGCGGCGCTCGCGCCGCGCGTCATCGCTGCGCTGCGCGCGCGCGGCTACCGGTTCGTGACGCTCGACGAGCTGGTGCGGTAGCCGTAGAGCCAGTCGGAGACGTCGTAGTCGCGCGGGTCGCGCGCGGCGAGGACGGCGTTCCGCGGCGACGTCCGCTCGAGCGGAAGATGCCACGAGTCGCCCCACGCGCGCGCCGTCGTCTGCACGCGCGCCGTGCGCGCGACCCGGGCGGACTCGTACGCCGCGAACGCGGCCGTCACGTCGTCGTGCGCGGCGATCGCGTCGCCGAGGACGACGGCGTCTTCGAGCGCTTGCGCGGCGCCTTGGGCGAGATACTGCAGCATCGGGTGCGCGGCGTCGCCGATCAGCGTGATGCGGTTGCGCGACCACCGCTCCACCGGCAGCCGGTCGAACATCGGCCAGCGGCGGTCGCGCCGGAACTTCGTGAGCGCCGCGCGCACCGGTGCCGCGCAGCCGCCGAAGTGCGCGTCGAGCTCCTCGCTGGTCCCCCAGTCGTCGGAGTCCTCGCGGTAGCGCGCGCTCTTGAAGACCGCAACCTGGTTGTAGAGCTCGCCGCGCCGGACCGGATACTGCACCAGGTGCATCTCCGGGCCGGTCCAGAGCATCACGCTGTCGAGGCCGGCGTGGCGGGACATCTGCTCGATCGGGATCGCTCCGCGGTACGCGACGTACCGCGCGCAGATGGGATCCCCGTCTGCGGCGACGAGGTTCCGGACGACCGACCACAGGCCGTCGGCGCCGACCAGGACCTCGGCCTCGTAACGTGAGCCGTCGGCGAAGGTGACGGCGGCCGCGTCGCCGAGGTCCTCGACCGTCACCGCGTCCTTCCCCGTCTCCAGCGTCACCCGGTCGTGCCCGCGGCACGCCTCGAGCAGCGCGCCGAGCAGGTCGCTCCGGTGCATCACGATGTAGCGGTACTCGTACCGTTCGCGAAACGCGGTCCCGAGGTCGAGCGAGGTGAGCTGCTCTCCCGAGGTGGCGTCCATCCAGACCATTCGCTCGGGGAAGACCGCGTACGGCTCGATCGCGCGCAGCACGCCGAGCTCTTCGAGCGCGGCCGAGGCGTTGGGGGCGAGCTGCAGCCCCGCTCCGAGCTCCCGGAACTCCGGCGACTTCTCGACCACGTGCACCGTTCGGCCGCGGTTCGCGAGCGCCAGTGCTCCGGCGAGGCCGCCGATCCCGCCGCCGGCGATCAAGATGGGCACGCGCGTCGAGGGCATCGCCCGAAGCATGCGCGATCGCCGGTGCGCATTCCGCTGCGAGGCGGCTCGCTCGGTACGGGACCGTACCGAAGCGCGCGTGATGCGCGTCACGTCCGTGCGACTAAAGTCAACGACCGCACAGTCTGGCGGGTCCTAGACCGTTAGACCCCCCTAAAGTGGGGGGATCACGAGTAGGACCAACCGGGCGCCGACATGGATGTCGTTCGGCCGCCCCTCGCCTTCAAGGATGAAGCGAATGCCGATCACCGTTACCGACGTTTCGCGTCCCCTGCCGCCGTTCGAGCGGCCGCCCCAGTCGACCGAGCGCGGATCGAAGGGACTCCGAGCGAAAGCGTTCATCGCCGTCGTCGCCGCCGCGGTCATCGCCGGCTGCGCGACCTCGGGCGGCGTCACGCCGCACAAGACCACGAGCGGCGGACTCCACCAAGCCAACAACATCTCCCGCGCGCTGCCGGCGAACTCGCCGACGCCGGTCCCGGCCGACCAGGCCGGCTGCGGGTCGGCGACCGGGGCGCAGGCCAACTGCCAAGTCACCAAGGACGGGAACACGGCGGCCTCCGGCTCCCCGACCCACGGCCTTACTCCGGCGACGCTGCGCAGTGCCTACGGTCTCCCGGCCGCCGCGGGCGGCAGCGCCACGCCGACCGGCCCGCTTGTCGCGGTCGTCGCGGCCTTCGACGACGACAAGGCCGAGAAAGATCTCGGCACCTATCGCCAGCAGTTCGGGCTTCCCGCGTGCACCAGCAGCAACCACTGCTTCACGAAGGTCCAGATGAAGGCGACCCCGGGCGCGCCGCCGCCGGCGCCTTCGCCGAAGAAGAACTCCCCGGACGCGGTGACCTGGGCCGACGAGATCGCGCTCGATCTCGCGATGGTCTCGGCCGCGTGCCCGAACTGCCGTATCGCGCTCGTCGAATCGCTCGGCCAGGACCTCGATAGCCTCGCCGATGCGGTCGACTACGCGGCGTCGCTCGGCCCGGTCGCGATCAGCAACAGCTGGGGCGTCACCGAGGGCGGCGGCAACGTCCCGAACATCGACCCGGACGCCCAGGCGGCGTTCAACCACCCCGGCATCGCGATCACCGCGAGCGCCGGCGACCTCGGCGCCGGTCAGACCCAGTTCCCCGCGTCGTCGCCCTTCGTGACGGCGGTCGGCGGAACGACGATGACGGCCGACGCCACCAGCCCCCGCGGGTGGAAGGAGACCGTGTGGAGCGGCTCCGGCAACGGCTGCAGCATCATGGTCGGCCTGCCGTCGTGGCAGACGGCCCCGGGCGGCTGCTCGGCGCGCTCGATCCCCGACATCTCGGTGATCGCCGACTCCGCGCTCGGCGTGACCGTCTACAGCTCCGCCGAGAAGGGTTGGGTGACCCTCGGCGGGACGAGCGTCGGCGCCCCGTTCGTCGCGGGCCTCTACGGAGCGGCCAACGACTACGGCGCGGGAACCGTCGGTGCGCCGGCGATCTACGCCAACCTGGCGAGCTTCAACCCCGTGAGCGGACCGGCGGGCGCCACGAACGGCAGCCCGAACGGCCTGGCGGGATTCTGACCTGATCACCCCACGGCGCGGGG
>DASWSC010000308.1:0-5087 GCA_036402855.1 Candidatus Elarobacter sp.
CGCGACGTCGCGGTTGATGAGGATCCCGCCGGCGCCGGAGTCGAGCTGGAAATCGAGGCCGCGGCCCTTCACGGTCAGCCGCACGATGACCGTGCCGGAACCGGTGATCCGGGCGGGCAGTCGCACCGACGGGACACCGCCCGGGAGCGAGACGGGGAGACGGCGGCTGCCGGGGATCTCGAGGTCCTCAGCCGCGACCGGCTCGCCGACCCTTGCGTCGGTGAGCGTCTCGCTCGCGTCGTTTTCGGGGCGGCCGTCGCTGACCGTCGTCTTGAACGGCATCGTCACGCCGGCCACCGTGCGATAGTCCTCGAACGTCTCGACCAGGAGCCGCTCGAGCGCCACGATCTCCCGCCGGACGAGCCGCTTCGACGATGCGTCGTAGAAGCGACGCTCCTCGCGACGGTCCGGCGGCGCGACGCGCAGCACGTACACGTCCGCGGGGGCGCGCAGCCGCCCGAGCACCTTGACCGCCTCGTTGTTCTCCGGTTTTTCGATCGCGCGCGCGTTCGCTTGGCCGCGCTTGTGAATCCCGCGCGTCAGCAGCGTGTAGCCGTTCTCGTTGGTCTCCCAGCGCTGACCGCCTCGACGCCCCCATGCGGAGACGAACGGCCCCTCAACCGTGTCCATGCGGTAGTCGTCACCGCTCCACAGCTCACGCCGGGTTCCGCTCAGCCCGCCGTCATGCGTCTCGAACGCGAGGCGCATCGGCTGCTTCCGGGCTTCCGGCGAACCGGAAGCCGCCTTGGCCGATGCCAGCAGCTCGGCCGGCGTCATCGCGGTTTCTTCGTACGTCGCCGGCCAGGCTCGGGGATCGGCGGCCGCCGGCTTCGGCGCCGCCGTCGCCGCGCTCGCCTGGAACGGCTGCTGCGAAGCGAGCAGCCCCAACGAAAAGACCGCGCCCGTCAAGAGGCGCCACGCCCGTGTGGTCATGCCGACTGATTCCCTGCCGGAGCCGCGGGCGCCTAGAGAAGCGCGACTTGGCTGCCGCTCGGATCGCGCGGAAGCGCACGATGCGCGGGGAAGCGCGTCCTGCGGCACGCCGCATGCACCGTCTCGGCGACCTCGCGAACGTAGCCTGGCTCGGCGTACCGGCCGCGGCTGAAGATGCGCACGTAGCGTTCGACCAGCTCGGGTCGTGTCGCGGACAAGAACGCGAAGTACGCGTCGCGGGTGATCGCGCCGAGGTTCAGCGCGCTGTGCCAGACGTGCGAGGCGCCCGCCGCTGCTGCCGCGCCGACGACCGCTTCCAGCGAAGCGGGAGCGTCGGTGATTCCGGGCAGCACGGGTGCGACGGCGACCCCGACGCGGATCCCGGCGCCGGCCAGCGCGGTGACCGCGCGCAGGCGCTGCCGCGGCGGAGCGACGGTCGGCTCGATCGCGCGCGCGATCTCCTCGTCGAGCGTCGGGATGCTGATCGCGACCCCGACGTCTGCACGGCGCGAGCACGCGCCGATCAGGTCGAGGTCGCGCACGATCAGCGGCGAGCGGGTCGTGATGTGGAAGGGAGCGCGTGCGTCGCGCAGCGCGGTGAGCACCCCGCGCATCAGGCGGTACCGCCCCTCGAGCGCCTGGTACGGGTCGGTCGCGGTCCCGATTGCGATCTCCTCACCGCGATAGCTCTTCGCGGCGAGCTCCGCGCGAAGGACCGAAGCGAAATTCACCTTGACGGTGAGCATCGAGCCCCACTGGCGCACGCCGTCGAGCTCCCGGTACGCGTGCGTCCCGCGGGCGTAGCAGAAGACGCACTGATGGATGCAGCCCGTATAGGGATTGAGCGACCAGGTGAATCCCATGCCACGGACGCGGTTCAGCGCGCTCTTCGCCGCGATCTCGGCGGCCTGCACCTCAGAGGGCCGCCGCGCCACCGGGACTCCGTCCATCGAACACACGTTCGATGGCGAGGGGCGCGGTCCTTCGGCTCGGCGTTCCGGGGCCGGACCGGCCGGGCGGATGCCGAACGGCTCGTGCGCATGCTCGAGGCTCGATGGAGCAGGGCCGACACGCTCATCGCAGCCGGGACGTTCGCGGCGGTGGTCGGCCTGGTCGGCCTCGCGTCGCACTTCACGGCGACCGCGATGAACAACTACGTCCTGCTCGCGGACGCTTGGCTGCACGGCCACTCCTGGATCGCGTACCCGGGCGCGTGGATCGATGCGGTTCCGTACCACGGACGCGCCTATGTGATCGAGGCGCCGTTCCCGGCCGTTCTGGCGCTCCCGCTGGTCGCGATCTCGGGCCCGGCGGCAAACCAGAACCTCGTCGCCGCCGCGCTGGCCGGGCTGGCCGCCGCGGCGATGTATCGCTTCGCGCGCTACGCCGGCGACCGAAGAGGCGACGCGCTCTTGCTGACCGCGTTCATGCTGTGCGGAACCGACGCGCTCTACGCGGCGCTGGACGGGTCGGTCTGGCTGGTCGCACACCTCTCGGCGCTCACGTTCACCCTGCTCGCGCTCGGCGAGCTTGCGGGAAAACGGCGGCTCTGGCTGGTCACGCTCCTCGGGCTCGCCGCCGCGCTTTCGCGCTATCCCATGGCGCTGGCGCTGCCCGTCTACTGGTGGGTGCTGCGCGATCAGTTCGTGCGCCGGCGTCCGCTCGCCGCGACGGCCGGCGTGGCGCTTCCCCTCGTCGCGTTGTGGTGCGCGTACAACTGGAACCGGTGGGGGACGCTCCACGATCCCGGCTTCTCGATCTGGTACCGCGTGATGGACGCCGATGCGAAGACGCGCCCCGCGGTGTTCTCTCTCGCGTACCTCCCGGCGCAGATCAGGCTGTTCTTTTTCACGCCGCCGAAGGTGCTGGCGAGCTTCCCGTGGTTCGCGCCGGACAAGTTCGGCACCGCGCTGACCTACCTCAGCACGGGCTTCGCCGTCGCGTTCGCCGTCCGCGCGCGCGACCGTCTCGTGCTCTCGCTGATCGCGCTCGCCGCCCTCACCGCGCTCCCGGCATTGCTCTATTACGACAACGGCGGCGTCCAGTTCGGGGTGCGGCACGCGCTCGACTTCGAAGCGTTCCTGCTGTGCTTGATCGCGATCTCGCTGCGCGAGCCGCCGCTGCGCTGGAAACGCGTGCTGCTCGGCGGATCGGCCGCGTTCGCGCTCTACCTGCTCTACGTGTGGCGCGCCGTCCCCGGCGCGGTCGGCTGAAGCAGCGGCGTCAGGTCCCGGTGCGCACGAAGCTGTTCCAGTACCACACGCCCCACGCACCGACGAGCGCGGAGTAGACGATCAGCACGACGCCCCAGCGCGGGAGCCGGTCGCGCACGCCGATCGCCATCAGCGCGAAGAGGTACGGCAGAAAATCGAGCGCGTGCCGCATCCCGAACTGCACCCAGCCGTTGAGGTAGTACAAGAACTCGGGGAGGGCGACCAGTCCGGTGGTGATCCATAGCGCCGTGACGACGTTGCGCGGCGTGCGGGCGAGGAACGCCAGCACGAGCGCCGGGCTCGTGAAGGTGAGCGCGAGTCCCTGCGGCTCCGGGCGGACGTACGGCCACTGCACGTGCTGCAGCCATTCGACCAGCGTCGGAGCGCGGAAGAAGAACGAGTAGATCTGGTACGGCGCGTACGAGAGTTGAAACGGCGAGCCGTTCGGCGATCCCCACGCGTCGGCGTGATAGTAGACGGTGTGGCCGATGTCCCAGACCGTCCCCCACATCAACTCGTCGTAGCCGACGAAGACGACGACGGCGCACGCGAACACGGTTCCGGCCGAGCGCAGACGCGCGAACCGCTCGGCCCGGGTCGGCTTCTTTCCGCCAAGCGCGCCGGTCCAGAGCGCCCAGGCGAACAGCGGAAACGCCGCCACCTCGGGGAAGCGCGCGCCGGCCGCGAGGATCGCGCACAGCGCGACGACCCAGCCGCGGGAGCGGCCGGACAGCTCGACCAGGGCACCCAGGACAAAGGCGACGGCGCACAGATGGGCGAGGAACCACACGTCGCCGAGCATCGCGCACCACCACACGTCGGTGCCCGCGACGAAGAACAGGATCAGGAACACCCTGGTCGAGAGGTCCTCGACGCCGAGCCGCTCGGCGAGCACCCACGCCAACCCCGCGGCGACCGCGGCGAACGCGATCGCGACCAGCGTCTGGTTCGCGGCGTTCCCCCAGATGGCCACGAGCGGCACCATGAAGAGGGCCGGCACCGGGCCGTCGACCCCGTAGTAATGCCCGTTGTACTCGACGGCGTCCATCCAGCGGCCGGGCCAGTCGATCCACATCCGGCCGTGCAGCCAGGCGTACGCGACCCGAACGTAGTTGTTCTGGTGGGTAGAACGGAGGTGCGAACTCGCCAGAAGGACGAGAAACGTGACGGCGGCGGCAGCGAGCGCGCCGGCGTACCGGTGCTGCGATACCGCCGTCGCGCGAGAGCGCAGCGCGGCGACCATCGGCGCGTCCGTTTCGGCCGAGCGTAACCGCGGCCCCGCCTGCGCGGTACGAGGAGACACGATGTACCAACCACGCTCGCCTTACCGCGGCTCCCGGCCGTACGCCGCCGGGACGGCCGTCGGCACGCCGGCCCTCCTGGGGCAGGTCCTCGGGATCACCGGCGTCGGCTTCCTGATCACCGCCTGCGCGGCGTACCTGTTCCGCGGCATCTCGCCGGGCGCGGGGATGATCGCGTTCTTCGCGGGCTTCATCCTGCTCTTCGTGATGAACGCCGTGCGGAACAACCCGCCGGTCGCGCTGCTGTGGTTCTACGCGTTCACGTTCCTCGAGGGGATCGGCCTCGCGCCGGTGCTCGCACGGTACGTCGCGGCGATCGGACCCGGGATCGTGGTCGAGGCGGCAGCGACGACGGGCTTCGGGATGCTGGTCCTCGGCGGCGTCGCGTTCGTGTTCTCCGTCGACTGGCGGCGTTTTCAGGGGATCGCGTTCGGCGCGCTGATCGCGCTGGTCGTCGTCGGGCTCATCTCGGCGTTCACGCACTGGATCCACCCGTCGACGTACTCATGGCTCACGCTGGGCGTCTTCACGCTGATCACGCTCGTCGATTTCAGCCGCATCCGCGCAGGCGGCGACGGCCTCTCCCCCGTGCAGCTCGCGGTCTCGATCTACCTCGACGCGATCAACATCTTCCTCGCAC